>CAIOHY010000102.1 GCA_903858205.1 uncultured Cellvibrio sp. | reverse complement strand
TTTTAATCTCGGGAGACGTAGTGTTTGAGTCTAGTGCGGGATTCCTCATGGTCAAGCCGGCTCTTTAGGGCTGTACTGGCGGCTTTTTGCGTGTGGCTGAGGTGGATATGGCTGGAGTTTTGAGGGTTTTTCTTGCGCTAGATCAAAAAGCTTCCTGCGGTGGCCGCTGATAATGGCAACTGTTTTAATAATAAATAAGAGGAACCTGACGATGCTAAAAACACTTCTAGTCTATATACACTTAATTGCCGCTTGCCTCGCTATCGGGGTTCTCCTTGTGCAAGATCTGGCGCTTGCAAAGTGGCGCGGAAGAGCAATGGATGCCGCTGCTATCGATAATCTTCACCGCAATTCCGGATTGGTTACGCTTGCCTTGGTTGTGCTCTGGGTTTCGGGTTTGGCGATAGTCGCTATCGGCTATCTGGATAATCCGGCGTATCTCTTGAATCAAAAGCTCTGGGCAAAATTCACCGTGGTGAGCATCCTTACTTTGAATGGTTTGTTTTTGCATCACTACAGTTTTCGCGTGCTTACGTCTCCTGTTGGTTTTATTGGTGCGAGTCGGCTGGCGCAATTTTTGGTGCTGCTCACTGCGGTTATTTCGCTCGTCTCATGGTTGTATTCCTGTTATTTGGGAATCGCGCGGCCATGGAATAATGTTGCCCCCTATGCCTATGTGATGGTTGTTTATTCAGTGGTGATGACCATCGCGCTGGTAATAGGCTTGGAGGTGTGGCGTGGTTTGCGTAAGGAGTTTCGTTTGCTTGCGGGCTAGATAAACGCCCTCTCGCTTGGTCGAGTGCTGGATGTATCCTCTGATGCGCGCCCGTGTATAGCCTCAGGCTGATGCGGGTGCGCAATCGTTTGCTCTCCCTTCTTTTTTAAATCTGCTTTGCTCTCCTTATTGATTTCGCACTGCGGTGACGGTTAGTCGCCTATACCTGCCGCCATGATCTTTGGCTGCTTAGATTATTTCGTGATTAATATCCTCTGTTTTACCTGCCGATCCTCTCTTATCTATCGGGATTTTCCTGGGTTGATAAAAAACTCTATGTTAATCAATGGTTTGTTGTTGCCTTGGTTGCTCGTCAGGTATTACATGTAATATTTGATTTATTACATGTAATAAATTAATGTTGGCTCCATGCAGAAAAAATCATCAGCACATTATCAGCGTGAATATCGCAATCGTTTGCGGGAGCAAGGCCTGGTCAAGAAAGAGGTCTGGATTCTCCCGGAGAACGCGCGTCGTCTTGCTATGTTCGAGTTGGAATTGCGAGTGTCTGCAAAACAGGTTGTTGCCAGTGGGTTATTGCCAGCTAAAGGAGAAAGTCGAATGACAGATGTAGTTAACCGTTGGACCACCGCGAGCCTTCACGATGCCTTAGCCAAGGCGGATATGTTTATCGCCAAGCGGGCTGACCTGGAGTTGATCGATGGTGTGTCACCCGCGCTGCATATCGTGATGTACGAATACGGCGATTTGCCGTTGTTTTTAACTGTCTCGGGTGAGCAAATTGTGGTTGAGGCCATGCTGTGGTCCGTGTCCGAGGTAAACAATCCGGCGCTGTTTAATGAGACGGTATTGCGCACGCACAAGTATTTTCCGCTTTCCAATATCAGCCTCGACAAAATGGATGGCGACGATTGCTATCACATGTTCGGTGCGCTGAGTTCTGCATCGAGTTTGCAGAATGTGATCTTGGAAATCGAAATGCTCGCATCGAATGTCATTCAGGCAACTGAAGCCTACAGTGAATTTTTAATTAGCTAACGGATGCTGAAATAGCAGCCGCAACCAACAAAGGTAAATCACTATGAATATCTGGGCAAAAATGATTACTGCCTTGCGCGGTGGTGTAAATGAGGCGGGTGAGACGGTAGTAGACAGTCAGGCGCTGCGCATTCTGGATCAAGAAGTGCGCGATGCGGGCGAAGAGTTGAAACGCTCCAAAGACAGTCTCGCTGAAATCATGGCGCGCCAAAAGCTCGCTGAAGAAAAATGCAAACAACTGCAAAAATCGATTGAAGAACACGAAGGTTATGCAATCAAGGCCTTGGAAAAAGGTGATGAAAAACTCGCACATGAAGTGGCTGAGCACATTGCTGGCTTTGAAAATAGTCTG
>CAIOHY010000101.1 GCA_903858205.1 uncultured Cellvibrio sp. | reverse complement strand
GTTAACATGCTTCCAATAAACAGTACGATGCGATCAACGCCATTACAAAATTCAGCAGGTGTTCCCGCATGGATGGATGCACGAATCGCGAAATTTCAAGCGAAGGCCTATTCCCTTGATACCACGGGAATTTATACGGATAGCGACGTTAAAACTACCACCATTACAGATGGCATGAGAAAGACCTGTATCCAAGATGTGGGCAGTACGATTGCGGCTGCATCGAATTCAACCGGTAAGTTTGGAGCGTTGCCGCAAGATCAAATTGTGGTGTTGAAAGGTGATCTGGTGAATATTTGCCGTTAAATTTTTTAATAATAATAATTGGAGTCGCTACGAATGAAAAAAGTAAAACAACAACTATCAACAGCTAACCAAAACTATTTTCTTAATCGATTTTTTAAGATTGCCTCAGTTGCCTCAGTCTTACTTCTAACTTCATGTAGTGCACCAATGGATGCGCGTAAAGATGCATCGTTTCAAAGCTATGCCAATGTAAATGGCCGCCCAACGGTTAGGCCCGTGCGATCGATGTCGAGCTTTTCAGATTCGCTTGATTGCATGGACAAAATGCTGCGCGATGCGGAAGTACCGTCGACATTAATTACCAGCAAAATCATTCCTGATTTTTCGACGCGTGCGCCGGTTGCGACCAAAGACATGATCATTACTGCGTTGCTGCAAATGTCGCGCACCAGTAATACGTTTCGCTATGTTGACTATGAAGTTGAGCTTATTCGTCAAGATACAGTACAAAATTTAACCAACATCCTTTTAAATAACAATCAAATTCAGCTACAGCGGCCATCGCTGTACATCTCCGGAGCGATTGCCTTTTTAGATCAAAACGTTTTGATTAATCGTAATCAGGCTGGTGTATCACAAACTAATTTTGATGCGGGTTACAGCCAAAACAGAAATGCATCCATCATTGGGTTGGAATTACATCTGGGTGATTTTCGTACTCGCACCTTAATCCCCGGGTTAGATTCGGCGAATGAAGTGATTATGGGTACAGGCGGGCAGGGTTTGGATTTGGCAGGCCGAATTAGCGATTATGGTTTGCAATTTAATGTGGGCCGCGACTACGCACAAGGATCAGGCGCGGCGGTAAGAACATTGGTTGAATTAGCTGTCATTGAACTTACCGGCAAGTGGGCAAGGGTGCCTTACTGGCAATGCTTAACGCTGGAACAAAATCACCCTAGCTTTCAAAGGCAATTGCGTGATTGGTATGACGAAGGGGATGCCGCGATTCATCGGAATTTGATACAAACCTCGTTAATGTCTAAAGGCTATTTAGATAAAAAATCGGGTGATGGTGACATCAGCGATATGAGTTTTCGTCGAGCCTTAGGTAAATTTCAAGCAGACCATGGCATGGTGGTGACGGGCGCTGTGGATTTCACGACCTATGAGCGCGTACTGCGTGACTATGTATCGTTGGACAGAAAAGGTAATTTGGTGAGCTATGGTTGGGCGCCGAGCAAAGCAAAAGTAAAATCAGTGAATATCGTTGCGCAGTCTTCAAGCTCTGGAAAGTCATGGGGCGAGGGTGAAGAAAAGCGCACCATTGATCTGCAAATAGAAAATATTTTAATGGGGCGCAGTAAGTTCGAAGTGGGAGAGCAAATTTTTCTCTCTGCTACCGTCTCTCGTTCCTCTTACTTGTACTGCTACCTAAGCAATTCT
>CAIOHY010000100.1 GCA_903858205.1 uncultured Cellvibrio sp. | reverse complement strand
GCAAATCCGGGTGCGCAACAATTTCCTGCACTAACCATTTACTCAAACCCTTACCGCGATGATCATCCAGAATAAAAACATCAGAAAGATAAGCGAATGTCGCGCTATCGCTAATCACCCGAGCAAAACCAACCTGTTCATTTTGGTCAGTGAACACACCAAAACACATCGCATTATCGATTGCTTTCTGCATAGTTTCAGCAGGTATGCCTTTTGCCCAATAGGTGTTTGAAATGAATGAGTGGATCACGTTGAAATCCAGGTCGGATTTGTTGGTGCTTATTTTATAGCCGGATACCATTTGCTGGATACCTCTAAGAGTTATTCACTTGAGTGTATAGAATACAGCAACTCTACCATCTCCTTGCCCAATTGCGTAGCAACCACTCTTAGACTCCTGAAGTTATAGCAATAGCGCCGATTTTTTTGATAAATTGCGGGCAGCTGGGTTGGTTGATATCCGGGAGTAGAATTAACCAATATAAGGAGTGAACTTCTGTGGCCATAGAACCGTCGTCACTTGATGCGGTGTAATATTGAGTTTTCATTATTGCTGCGTAGCCTGATTTTTATCAGCTAAGGATAGGAATAGTTGTGTCTTATTTTGTAACATGAATTAACAGTAACGAGGTACGCAGAGGGAGGAGTCCTAACCTAGCTATATTTCTATAGCACGCTGCTGGGTGGCCCGACATCAGTCGAAAAAATATCAATATTCTTTTCGATTATTCGCCGCTTTACATCGATTAACCGTTTCCGTTCAAAATCAAAATACATTTCCATCTCTAAATTAATTGATTTCTGACTAGAGTATTGGTCAACCGTCAGATCCTGAAACCGCACATTTTGTGGAAGAGCTTGAAGAAATACAGGTTTGTGACTAATCAGAGGGGCGTCACCCCAATAATCATAAGTCGCAATATCAGCAGGAAATACTCGCGATGTTTCATGCCAAAATCCGGGTACGTCTAAGGCTTTGTAAGATTCAGCACTCCCCTCCATTACATAGCGAAACAAATGCATTTGAGGATAAACTAAAGACCCATCTGCCAACAAACCCCACTCAGAGGCTCTCATATACCTACAGAACCTCAACCATCTATCGATCCAAGTGTTTTGATAACGAGACTCCATGTGCACTTCATTACATTCTTCACTCACAACTATCACATCAACAGGCTCATCCAAGCTTTCATCTGTTTTCCATGGCGCATCAAAATGCTTTCTTTTAAATACAAACCTCAATCCGAGATAATTTTGAGTTACCTTCTCTCGTTCAGATTTATACGAATTCGCTGAAAGCGGTAAACCGTAAGCATCGATAACATCAAAGAGCCTGCTTGAAAATAAATTAATGCCTTTACTTGTTGCAAGTTTTGATGGTTTATAAATTTCAATTTCAATTACATAAAATTCATAAAAAGATATTGAGTCATTGTAAGCATAGTCACCACAAAGAAATGACAAACCTATCCACTTATACTGGATCCAAAACACCCTATCCGTTACCTCGACGTACTCATAATCCCTTCCGTATTTCCGAATAACGTCAAGTGCTGTAGAAAAAAATAACCTTATCTCTCCAACACTAAAATGATCTACGACATCTGGCATCATATAATTTCCATCGCCACTAATTAAAGTACACAATCGCTCTAGAAAACTCTTTCCCAAAAAGTCACCTCAGAAACCGTATGCTGAAACTTACGCTTAGTTTCCCGAATCACAAACGGGACTTCATGCGGGCCTTTGATTAAGCGGAAGTGCACTTTCAAATGCGCTTGCAAACCATCTAACGTGGTAAAACTCTCGCCGTCTTTTTTGAAGCCGCCGATCCATTCTTCACGTGGAGTGTGATCAGTCAGCCATGTGTAGGGCGAGGTCAGCATTAGTACGCCACCTATGTTTAGACGCTCATGAATACTATCGAGGAATTTCGCGGGGCTGTAGAGGCGGTCGATTAAATTGGCGGCGATGATAAAATCGTAGCCAGTAAATTGCGGTTTCAGGTTACAGGCATCGCCTTGGGAGAATTCGACTTTTTGTTTGAATTCACTCAAACCTAAGTCGCTGAGTGAGCGGGATTTATAAGAAACCAATTCGCCTTCATCAACCAATGTGTAGCGCAGTGTTTCGCTGTTGGCGAGCTGTACACCTTGGCCGATAAAACGGGCAGAAAAATCAATTCCGGTGACCTGATTAAAATACCGTGCTAATTCAAACGTGGCGCGACCCGAGGCACAACCTAAATCCAAGGCTTTTGTTTTGGGTTTGTCGCCCAACTCTTGCACCGCCAAATCAACCAAGGCTTTGGAAAAATTGGCTACGCCAAAATATTCATCGCCGTAATGGAACTCAGCGTATTCAGACATTAATTTATCGGTTTCGTAATGGGAACTAGGCAAGGGTTTTACATCTCCGGAAACAACATAGCGGAAGCCCGCGTGTTGGAAAAAATGGCGGCGGAATGCGTAGCGCGATGAACGCAGCGTTTCATTACCGCAGGAAATCCATGAACCGCCTTTGATTAAATTGTGGCGCTCATCGAATGTGGGTGTAGTGAAGTCATCATAAATAGGATGCACTTCAAAACCTTCAAACGGATAAATCGGCGTTTCAGTCCATTGCCACACATTACCGACCACATCATAAAAATCGCCGTGGGCAAATTTGTTTACCGGACACGATGAAGCGGCGTAATCAAGATGAAGATTGGCGGCGGCTTTTTCTGCACCGACTTCTTTTACTCCTGATTCGTCGTAAATGCGATACCACTCATCTTCGGTAGGTAAACGGACCGACAAACCGGTTTCCGATTTTTTCCAATTACAAAAAGCTTTAGCTTCGTGGTAATTCACTTCTACTGGCCAATCCCACAGCATGGCAACTTCTTCGGTCATCAAACGCAAATACCAACCGTTGGTTTTCTTCACCCAGAAGATTGGGTGTTGCGCTTTGGTAAATGCGAGCCAGCCTTTACCCTCTTCTTCCCAGTTATGCGAATTTAAATAACCGCCGGCTTCTACAAATTGTAAAAATTCCTGATTACTGACCAAAAATTTTGCCGCTTTAAATGCGTTTACGTCTGCTTCATGAATGCCGTATTCATTGTCCCACCCATAAAGCGCGTCAGTTTTATTTTTTTCCAAACGCACTTGGCCAGCGGCCACTTTTACCACACTATTTTGCGGCGCACGGCCAGATTCACGCAGCGCTTGCCACTGCGGCGACGTTTTTACGAATTCCAGTTTGTGTTGGCGAATTAATACTGACGACGTTTCAAGATGAATACGTTCATGCTCGATACCCATGATGATTGCCCACCAAGGGTTCTCCCAATCTACAGGCATTTGCAACGGCGCGTTATCGATTAAATCCAACACCAGCGTACGAACCTGATCACGGTAGGCTTTTACTTCTGCCGGTGTCGGCCATTGGTAGTGCGCATCATTTAAATCATCCCAACTCATTTCATCCACACCAACAGCAAACATGGATTCAAAGCGGTGGTTAATGCGCTCGCTGATCATGCGCGTCAGTAATAATTTATTAACAAAAAAAGTGGCTGTGTGGCCAAAATAAAAAATCAACGGATGACGCAAACTGATCGGCTTGGTGTAAAACGCAGTATCGTTAACCAGGCATTCAAACAGGGATTCATAGGTAGTAAATGTATCTAAAAAATAATGGCGTAAGGCGCTGCGCAGACTGGCTTCATCGCCATCGCGCATATTAGGGGTTCGAGCAAAAAGGGATGTGCGGGAAAATAAGTGGGGGCTTGCTGGCGATAATTCAGTTGCGGTTTCTGATGATCTAAACTCAGTGGTCTTGCGCAGCGTGGAATGTCCCGTATGCATCATGAACTCCTGATAAAAAGGGTCTTCTGGAAAAATAATCAGGGGGTAGCTTAGGCTTTTCCCCCTGTCAGATAATGTCAGTTCTAAATACTGCTCCAATAAACGCGAAAGCCAGTCAATTCGATCAGTCGCGCCCGACAAAATCCCGCGCAAACTGCCGTGCCACTCGCCCGCTCCGTGCGCCGCGTGTTCTGTGCCAGAGCAAAGCGGCATTTTCAGCCTGCTTATCCCACTCGCCACCCAATTGCTTTACCCAGTAATTAGCCGCTGCCACATAGTCGTCTTGCGAGAAGGGATAAAAACTCAACCAGAGTCCAAAACGCTCAGCGAGCGACACCTTTTCTTCAATGCTATCACTCGGGCGCACCTCACCGTCCTCATCGCTTACATCCAGATTATCGCGCATCTTCTGTGGAATAAGATGACGGCGGTTGCTGGTCGCGTAGAAAAGCATGTTGGCGCTAGGTGCTGCAATGGAGCCGTCCAAGACCGATTTCAATGCTTTATAGCTGATCTCACCCTCTTCGAACGACAAATCGTCGCAAAATAGTATGAATTTTTCCGGCCGTTCGCCCACCAGATCGACGATATCCGAGAGGTGGAGCAAATCGGTCTTATCGACCTCAATAATTTTTAGCCCTTGCTCAACAAACGCAGTCCACGCAGCCTTGATAAGCGTCGATTTTCCTGTACCCCGTGCGCCGGTTAGAAGCACATTATTAGCTGACTTGCCCTGCACAAATTGGCGCGTATTACGCAAAAGCGCATTTTTTTGGGTATCAATATTTTTGAGTGCATCCAATTCAACCCGGTGTGGATGCTTCACTGCTTGTAGATAACCACCACCATCGGCGCGCGCGCGCCACCGAAAGGCGCTGGCTGTCCAATCAGGCAGTGGTGCTGGGGGCGGCAAGACAGCTTCAACACGATCAACCAAGCGCTCTAAACGAGAGATAAATTCTTCTAACTGGGGCACGCGTTATTCCTCTATTAGCAAACCAAAATTTCACGGCACAAGCGAAACAGCTCGACTATATTGTATGAAGTTGATTATCAGCAAGTTTGACCAGAAGGCCTATGTTTACCAAATCCGAATTACAACTAATGGGGCAAACTCTGATCCAGCGCAAAGACTGGCTGGAAAAAAATATACATAAACCCGAACTTGCCAACAGCCTTGCACAGAATCAGAAACTGCTCAGCATTATCGAATCATCGCTACTGAAAATTAGCCAACTCATGCGGGAGCAAAGCACCCACACCGGCAAGGAAGTAAACCATTACATATCCACCCCTGCCGCCTCGCCCATTCGCCAAGCGGCGCTTAACCGCCGGCAGGAGTTGGAGCCTGGCGATATCAAAGCGCTTATTGTTGATGACGACCAGCTGATGTGCGATCTGCTCACTGCTTATTTGCGTTATGCCGGTATACAGATGATTGATGTAGCACAAGACGGCATGGTCGGCATTACTATGATGTATGAAGCCAATCCTATTTACGATCTTGTGCTATGCGATTGGAACATGCCCGCCAAATCCGGCATAGATGTGCACAATGCCATGCGCGCAGCCGAGCGCTATATCAACGCCGTGTTTATGCTGGTCACTGCGGTGACCGAGGCAAAACAAATTAAAGCCGCGATCGATGAAGGTGTTGACGATTACATCGCAAAACCCGTTGAGCAAGAAAAACTCGTTAAAAAAATTGCACGCTTCTTTCCGAAAGTCAGCGCCACCAATGCGGACTAAATCGTCCGCACCTAGCCTTCTACTTCCAGCATAAAATCGAGCGCCGCCTGCTGGCGAATTGCGCGGCGATGATTGGCCATCAGCTTTTTAATTTTCTCCTGATCACACACTTGGCGATCCAACATTACGCGGCTTTTTAATTCACCAACAGGTTCGGCAGTTGGGCACTTGCTGAACACAAATTGATTGGAGATTAAATCCATAAAGGGACCCGATTTACTGCTCGGCATAATAAACAGCAACTGCAAACCCAGGCTCTCGGTCAAATAGTTAATCACTTCGCGCGAGCGATGCTCATCCATTTTGGAGAAAGCTTCATCCACCAATACCATGCGCAAATGGCTATTGCCTTCATTAAAGCGGAAGGCTGAGGTGATAGCAGCACTGCGGATAATATACGCGGGCGTTTCCAACTGACCACCCGAACCTGTGCCGTATTGGCTCAGTGCAATCGGGGCTTTACCTTCCGGTTCTTTGTAAATCTCGTAGCGGCGATAATTGCGATAATCTGCAATGCGGGTTAATTCACGCAGGGCTTTTTGTTCGTCTTCATCGAGCAACATCGTCATCAAACGCTCGCGCACTTTTTGGTGCTTCTCATCGAGCTTCATATTGAACAGAGTGTCTCCCTCATCCAAACTGGGGCTATCAATCACTGCCTTGAAAAATTGCCAATAATCTTTAAATTCCGGCACCCATTCCCAATCAAAGCGGAAGCGCTCACGGTCAGCACCAAAGCGATGATGCTCCAGTTCTTTGTTTAACTCTTCGAGGATTTTTTTGCCGTCGTTAATTGCTTGATAAATTGAATGGCAAAGGTTGGTTACAAAAGCGTTATTAAAACTTTCACGCAGTGACTCAATCTCTTTGTGCCGCTGGGCGAGGATGTGATTTTTATCGCGATTGTAGAGCGCATCAAATTGGCGACGCATTTCGCATATCGCACGGAAATTCGCGCTGCCCAAATCATCGTTGTAATCAATATCAAACAAAATCGCATCGCTAGTGGAACAAAATTGGTTATGCACCATCGCCGCTTGTTGCAAACGATGCAAAATCGTTTTTAACTCAGCATTCACCCCGGCCAGTTGGGATTCAAAATATTGGACACTGTGTTGCGCTACCGCCTCATCTGCTGATTGCAACCGCGGGTCTGCATTAAACTCCGGCCAGAAGGCGGTAATGCCTTGTACATTGGCTTCACAGGTATCGGCTTGCGCAAGGGTTTTATCCTGTTCTGCATCCAGTTTATGGCACAGGTTATCTGCAAGCTTTAAATCCGCGCGACAATCAACCTGCGCGCTGTTCAATCGTGCATATAGTTGATTTTGATCCTGCAAGCGCTCCTGCAATTCTTGCAATTCAGCTTCCAAGGCTTTTGTATCACTTAAATCCAACTGTTGTAACTTGGATTCAATCGCCTGAATTTTATGTTGCGCCGCGAGCATGGCTTGCAAGGTTTCGGTGTAGGCGAGTGGTTTGAGCTTATCAATAGCCAACAACAATTCTTGCGTCTCTTCTGCGTAAGCTTTGGATGCTTGCCACTCACTAACCAGCCCATGAAATTCATTGCGCTTTGCTTCCAGTGCGCGTTCGCGTGCACCTTGACCGAATACCAATTCTGAATCGGCCATATCGCAGCGGAACATGGCATAGTTACCGGAACCCATTGCATCTTTCGTAATACCACGGCGAGTATTTTTCAACTCTTTGGCATTTTCCACGCGCTGCACATTGCCATAGCTGGCTTTGATGTAGGCCTCAGCCGTAGCGTGGGAAAATGTCATCACCTGAATGATCGAGTTAGCAGGGACATCATTGGTTTTATCCAAATCCTTGCGCGCTTTTTCACCCTGGATAATACGCGCACGGTTGCCCTGCCCCGCCATGTTGCGCACTATCGCAATGGCTTCAGCTTCATATTCTGCTTCAACGATAATACCGAAACGCGCTGCGCCGATATAACCTTCAATCGCCGCCTGCCATTCGCGATCAATAACATCTACATAATCGCAGAGCACGCGCACATCCGCTTTAGGGCATTGCGCTACGATAGCATCCAGTGCCGCACGCACAAATCCCGGATAACTGACTTGGCGTGATTCCAGCGTTTGAATTTCACGGCGTTTCACTTCCGTTTGTTTTTGCAAACGCTCTGCCTGCGCTTTGCGCTTATCGCGTTCTTGCGCCAATTGATCGCGCAAATTGGTGCGCAGTACCGCCGCATTGGCGTCCACATCAAATAATGCTGCAACAAACGCATTGTGTTGCTTTTGCAATTCCAGCACTTTGGCTAACTGCGGCTCAAGTGGACTAACCTCAATTAAATCGCGATTGAGTAACTGGTGAATATCCAGAGTGTCAGTTTCACTGCAAAGTGTTTTTACTAAATTGGCGAGACTGCTTTCTTTCAAGGCGGGCAGTTCAACGGCAATAGACGTCTGGCGTAACGCTTGGGCAAAGTGCTGCGCAGCTTCCAGATTGATTTGCAATTGCTGGTGTTGTTTGCGCAATTCCGGAACTTGTGTCTGGATGATTTTTTCTTGCGCGTGTTTTTCTTGTTCCAACTGATCCTTATCGCGCAGCGCTGGCACACCCAAGCGGCGTGCAGTCGCGGCAAGAATTAATTGATTAATTTCATCGCGCTGAGCTTCGCAGGTCGCCAACGTTTGTTGGTGACCCGCAGAGGTTTCGCGCAATAATTGCTGCTTGTGTTTTGCTTCCAGATACAACGACTGGGAGTCTGTGTAGCGACGTTTGGCGACAGAGTACTGCAGCACCTGCTGCTCTAACCAGTTGGTAATAAAATTATCCGACCACTGGCGCCCCTGCGCCATACGCTCGATACTCTGACGCAGAGTGCGCGCATCTGCCTCCATAGTGTGGATTCGTTTTAGCATAGTGGAAACGGTGCGAATCGCTTCGCCTAAATCGCGATACTCCAGAATTTCATTGGCAACAAATTCGTCTATTCCTTTAATCGGTTTGTACGCCATAAAACGCGAGAAGGCTCGCGCGGCACTCATGGATTCGCGTTCGGATATCGCATCTTTTTTGCCGCGCAGAATCCCGTATAAACGGCACAGGTAAGATTTTTTCTTGTCGTACTTTTCTACTTGTTGGTGCCCGTATTGACGACGCAGACCAGCATAGAGTTTATCCAGCGGTACCACGTACTTATGTGTTTTTTCGTCTTTTAATAAATCGTTTAAGCTGAGCTCAACATCACTCAAGATATAAAATTGGGCATCATCAAGGCGCGCGACTTTTTGTAACGATGCGCCCTGCCCGGTGGTTTCCAAAAAGGCGCGCATACCAATCAATGCGGTGAATGGTTCGCTGTTTTCACCTTGAGTGGGATGAAATACCGCCGCCAAATAACCATCGCAACCCTGCGGGCGCGCATAGGCACCGTCGTCGCAACCCAATACATAAGACGCTAAAGTGCGCACCAATTTGCCACCACGCCCACGCTGACTGGATTCATCCTGGCCGGGGTTAAAGTGGAACAAGTTATCGTGCGCAGCGGTCATGATCGTTTGGATCGCATCTGCCGCTGTCGTTTTGCCGGAACCATTACCACCGGAAAACAAATTGATCGGACCAAAATCAAATTCGGTATTGGGGACATTACCCCAGTTAACATAGATAAATTTTTTAAGGTACATAACTATTCTTCAGCCGCAAAAAGCGAAGGGTTCAGGTGCGGAGCGGATTTACGCGCTGCGGGTTGTGCAGATTCATCTTGCTCATCAGCGTCTTCATCGACCAACAATAAATTTTCCGCAAGATGATTGCGGATTTGCTCGAGCCATTCGTTATTCACGAGATTGATAATTAACGGACGGATTTTTATCCAACTTTCTGTTGAATCAATATCAGACTCAGCAAAGAAATTAATTAGCCGCAACTGACGCAAACGTTTGAATGCCTGACGACGCTCGCCGAGATTTTCTGGCAAGCTGCGGCGGAGCAAACTTTTCATCGCCATGGCGATGGCTTCCAACGATAAAGTGGCACAACCTTGCTCATCGATACTACCTTCGCGCAAGGCTTTGTCGTATTCGGCGCGCAGCACCAACACTAGGGCAACTTCATGCTGGTTTAATCGGCTGCGCAAGCCTGCATTAAACGGTTCATCGCTTTCATCATCCATACCCGGCAAGCGCGCACCGGGCGGCAATATACGCACGAAGCGAAAATGATTATCGTGTTGAAAACGCACACCCATCAAACCGAGATAATCGTTCACCAATTCATGGATTCGTACAAAGCGGTCATAAAGCTCTGCCTCTACCTGACTATCATCGCGGCAGAGCACACCGTAATCCAATAACCGTTGCACTAATTCGCGCCAGTTATCAAGGCTGAGGTTGTGTTTTTCTAGTTGCTCTTGCAGCAGCAAACTTAATTGATCACTCATGTTCTACACCATCGTCGATCAAGCTAATAACAAACTCGTCGCGCTGTTTAAAATACTTATCGTTATTGACCAAGGGCTGCGCATGCAACCAATCGGCGTTTTGGGAAATAGCAAAACGATAACGGGATGAAAGATTAGCTGCGGCGCCCACTTCAATCGCGTGGGATAAATTTAGCAACTCCTGCATGTTTTTCGCTTGCAGTTCGCTACTATTAATTTTTCCTTTTTCCACCAATGCAGCATGAACATAATCGCGCAGACTACTGGATTGCAGAATAAATGCTTTGTCTAACGCCTGTTGTACGAAAAGTGCTTTTTGCGCTTCCGCATCAAGCGCTTTGTCTTCATCCAGCATTGAACGTACGATTTGAATATTGCGCGGCGCGCGCAATTGAATTTGTGCTGGGTCAATAAAACCCATTTGGATGCTAGCAATCGCCTCGCCCTGTTCCAGCAGTACCGCATCTTGCTGCTCAGCGGATAGATTGCCGAGCGAGCGGTAGATATCCATTAAATCATCCTGCCCTCGGCTATTAATGTAGCTGAGCTGGCGAATAATAATATCGGCGCGCTGGGTAAAGGTATTGAGCGCGCGGCGCAAGGCAGGCAGCATGATGTCGCAGGCATTTTTTAAACGCGAATCAATGGTTTGCAGCAGAGTTTCCAGTAACGAAATACCTGGCACCACTTTTTGCGGTAAGGCTTTTCGCAAACGAATTTCCATTACTGCCCGCCAATCTTTCGCGGCTGTTTCCGCATCACCCAAGCCGTATTTACGCTTGCGGCGAATTTTGGTGATGATATCGGAAATTTGATCGCGGTATTTTTCAACGCTATCAGCAGAGAGGCGCACTTCCAGATCCGGCTTAAATACCGTCTCCATAAAATCAAAAAACTCATCGCTCGCTTGTTGGATTAGTTGGCGCGATTCAACTTCGCGCACCAACTGACGTTTACGCTCTTCCAACTCGGCTATCACATCAGTGAAGTCGCTGATAATCCGCTCGGAATACTCATACGCATCGAGCAAATCATTGATTTCGCCTTGGTCGTAAAAGGCTTGCAGACTGTTGCGGGTGTTACGCGTATTACGATTGCGTGTGCGGAATTGATTAGCATCATTGTCGGCAAAGGGCTGGGTAAACAACCGCCCCATGCGGCTAAAACCGTAGCTGCTCTGCAAACTGGTTTCATCAACTTGTTTTTCCAGCCAACCATTTTCAATCAAGCGATTGATAATAAAACTCGCGAGATCACGCTGGGTTTTAAAACGACCTTCGTTAGCGTCATCGCCATCGGTTGCATCGGCATCGCTGGTCTCCGCCGCATCCGCG
>CAIOHY010000099.1 GCA_903858205.1 uncultured Cellvibrio sp. | reverse complement strand
GGGCATACCGCCACCAAAATCGTCTCCACACCTGAAGGTAATCAGGCCGTGGATACCGGCTTCATCGTCTTTAACGACAGAACCTATCCCAACTTTCTGAAACTGCTTGCCCAATTAGGGGTCGCTTATCAGCCAACCGAGATGGGTTTTAGTGTTGCCTGTCAGCGCACCGGTTTTGAATATAGCGGTACCTCATTGAATGGCGTGTTTGCACAGCGCAAAAATGTTATCAATATTTCGCACTGGCGCATGCTAAAAGAAATTGTGCAATTTAATTCGGCTTGCACACAGCTTTACAAAGAGAATTGTATTCCTGAGGATCAAACCCTGGGGGAATACTTGCAGATTCAGGGCTACAGTGAAAAGTTCATTCACTTTTATATTTTGCCAATGGTCTCTGCTATCTGGTCGTCGCCCATTGGCACTGCCGCCGCTATGCCGCTGACATTTTTCGTGCGTTTTTTTCATAACCACGGTTTGTTAACGGTCACTCAACAACCGCAGTGGTACACCATCAAAGGTGGCTCACACCAATATCTGCAACCACTCACACAGAAATACAAAGACAGCATTTATACCAATTGTCCGGTGCTCAATGTTAAGCGCAATACCGATTCGGTATTGGTCACAACAAGCTTATTTGGGGAACAAGTATTTGATGAGGTGATTTTTGCCTGCCATAGCGATCAGGCATTGAAATTACTTGCCGATCCATCTCCCTCTGAATATGACATTCTTGCTGCAATTCCATACCAATCGAATCAGGTTGTGTTGCACAGCGATCTTCGACTCCTGCCGAAATTGCGTAGAGCTTGGGCCAGTTGGAATTATATTCTGCTGAATCACGGCGAAGATAATGTCGCCTTGACTTACAACATGAATATCTTGCAGAAACTGAACTCAGCGACAACATTTTGTGTCACCGTCAATGCGGGAGCCAGTATAGATCCCCAAAAAATTTACGGTGAATATCACTATAGTCATCCAATGTTCACACGCGACTCCGTTAACGCGCAGGAACGTTGGGCAGAAATCAGCGGTATTAATCACACGCATTTTTGCGGTGCGTATTGGCGTAATGGTTTCCACGAGGACGGTGTCGTATCTGCTATACGTGTTGCGGAGATGCTAGGGGAGATGTGGTGATGACCTTGGTGCGAAATATCGTCGGTGCCTTTCATGCATAGCGCTATTTATCAAGGCAGCTTGCGTCACAGGCGCTTTTTTCCAAAGCATCACGACTTCAGTTATTCATCGACATTGTTTTATATTGATCTTGATGAACTCCCCGATTTGTTTGTTGGTGTTAAAGGGTGGTCACTTAACCGTAACAATTTTGGCTGCTTTCGCCGCTCCGATTTTTTGGGCGATACCTCTGTGCCATTAAAAGACTCTGTGCGCAAAGAGGTAACGAGATTGTTATTACAAAACTCGTCTGGGTTAACTTGCCCCGACGGAGCCGTGCGTATGCTGACGAATTTGCGCATATTGGGCTTCTGTTTTAATCCCGTTACTTTTTATTATTTGTTCAATGCCGAGGCCGAAAAACCCGCCATGATTCTAGCGCAGGTTAATAACACTCCTTGGAATGAACGATACACCTATCTCATTCAATGCGATGAGAAAACAGGTAAAGCGAACACAGCGTTCGACAAGCGGTTTCATGTATCCCCTTTTAATCCCATCGATATGGAGTACCACTGGGTGAGCTCCGTGCCTGCAGAAAATCTGTTGGTGCATATGGAAAATCATGCAAAGATAGAAAACTCACAACCTGTGTCCCCTTGCCATATGGATGCAACCTTGACGCTAAAACGTCAGCCTTGGTCAAGATCACTGCTACAGAAAATATTGTGGGTACAACCCTGGTTAGCAATAAAAGTACCTGTTGCCATTTATTGGCAAGCGGTGCGCCTGTTTGTTAAAGGCGTGCCCGTTTACGCACATCAACAACCCATAAACCCTTTGCCTGCTGCTAGCAGAACTGAACTTAAAACGACAGGGGAATAATTGTGAAAACGACAAGTATCAGGCTGTTGCCAAAACATCGAGTGTCATCATTAACCCGCAATCAAAACATTGCTCGTGGGATGTTGTTTAAATTATTGCGTGGCTTGGCGCGGGGTTGTCTGCGCATTCATGACCAAGGTGAGTTGTTCCAGTTTGGTCAAGCTGCTGACCACACAGATTTGGTTGCCGATATCTATGTACACGACGCGCAGTTATATTCTGATGTGATATTCGGTGGTTCAGTCGGTGCTGGTGAAGCTTACATGAGCGGCTTTTGGTCAACGCCGAATCTTACGCAAGTCACACGCCTGTTTGTGCGCAATATCGATGCGCTTGATGCAATGGACTCAAAACAATCGCTGATTGGTCAGTTGCTGTTGAAAGCGTTCCACTGGTTTAATCGCAATACCAAAGAAGGCTCGCGGAAGAATATTTCTGCGCATTACGATTTGGGGAATGATTTTTTCCGTTTATTTCTCGACGATACCATGATGTATTCGTCTGCCATCTATCCCAAGCCCGAAGCATCGCTGTCGGAAGCATCCATTTATAAACTGCGCTGCGTGTGTGAAAAATTACAACTCACACCTGATGATCATTTGCTTGAAATAGGTACTGGTTGGGGCGGCATGGCAATTTATGCCGCGCAACACTATGGCTGTCGCGTCACCACCACTACCATCTCGCGCGAGCAACGTGAATACGCCTTGGCTAAAGTGGCCGAGGCAGGATTAAGTGATCGCATCACTGTGCTGTTTGATGATTACCGCGATCTTCGTGGTCAGTTTAGTAAATTGGTTTCTATTGAAATGATTGAAGCGGTTGGTCATGAACATTACGACCAATATTTTTCCACTTGCTCGCGTTTATTAAAGCCGAATGGGTTAATGCTGTTGCAGGCGATTACCATTGCTGATCAGCGTTACGATATGGCGCGCAAGACGGTAGATTTTATTCAGCGCTATATTTTCCCTGGCGGCTCTCTCCCGTCAATTGCTGTGATCAGTGATTTTGTAAAGCGCAAAACCGATATGAATGTTTTGCACATCGAAGATATTGGCGTGCACTATGCGCAGACGTTAAAGCATTGGCGCGACACCTTTAATTCCAAGTTGGAGCTAGTGCGCGCGCAGGGCTTTGATGAACGATTCATTCGCATGTGGGAATTTTATCTGTGTTACTGTGAAGGCGGGTTTATCGAGCGTAGTATAGGCACAGCCCAGGTCCTAATGGCAAAACCGCAGTATCGTAGTGGATACTTTCAATGAAGAATAAGGCATTGGCATTTACCATCACCAATGCCCTGTTGTTTCAGGTAGGTTGGTTCGTTTGTATTTTGTGCGGTAGTTTTTGGGCTGCAATCTTCACCTTATCGGCCATTGTTTTTCATTTTAGTATTTCCCGGCAGCGACTCGATGATCTGGTCGCTGTGGTACTGGCAATCGCACTGGGTTTGCTTCACGATTCGCTGCTGTTGCATTCCGGCCATATTCAGTTTGTTGAATCTACTTATTTGCCACCATTGTGGCTGATATCTCTTTGGGCGCTGTTGGGAATTACACTTAACCATTCTCTTGTATGGATCTATTCACGCCCTCTGTGGTCTGCATTATTGGGTGCTGTCGGCGCTCCGTTAAGTTATCTTGGCGGAGTTAAACTCTCGTCGGCGGAGT
>CAIOHY010000098.1 GCA_903858205.1 uncultured Cellvibrio sp. | reverse complement strand
GCGCAGCAAGCGGCGCCCCTACGTATTCAGGGCGCAGCAAGCGGCGCCCCTACGTATTCAGGGCGCAGCAAGCGGCGCCCCTACATTGTTATTCGATAACCTGTGGCACCAAATACAAACCATCTTGTGTTGCCGGTGCAATCGCCTGAAAGGCTTCGCGTTGATTGGGCTCGGTTACTACATCCGCACGCAAGCGTTGTACTGCATCCAATGGATGCGCCATGGGCAATACACTATCGGTATTCACGGCTTGCAGTTGGTCAACCAGGGCCAGTACATCGGAGATACTTTTTGCTGCTTCATCGGCAGCTTCATCGCTAATCTGGATACGCGCCAGCGTTGCCAGCTTGGCGATATCGGAACGGTCTACAGCCATGGGGTGTTAGCTCCAGCAGATAAAAAATCAAATAGTGCGGCGACGTTGCGATAAAACCGGCGCCAACCCGCGAAAAATGGGCGCTCAAGGTACCACATTTGCGCCTTGCCCTGAACCCTTGCGGTTGATAGAGTGCGGCGAATTTTGTCGAAACCGGCAGTGAGTTTTTGGCGGTTGCTGAGTTGCGCAAAAAATAGTCGCAAACGTCGGCGAAATTCGCGATTAAATTGAACTTTAGGGTTAATTTAGGTCGGATAAAAAGCGAAAACTCCCTTATACTGCGCGCTTCCAAAAAATTTGCAGGGATTCTTTGCCAAGGGCAAAGAAAATTGTTTAAGGAACTGAACCTTGTTGCTCAAGCGCGCCGTCGCATAGAGAGCACAAACCTTGTCAGCGATACAAAAAACACGAATTCTATTTCAACACATTCTACTTTAAGGCCCCGTCCCGTCATGATGAAACTTTTGCGTGGAGCATTTTCTAACGATCTCTCAATCGACCTTGGTACAGCGAACACCCTGATTTATGTGCGCGGTCGCGGCATAGTGCTCAACGAACCGTCAGTGGTTGCAATTCGCCACCATAACGGCACCAAAATTGTGGAAGCTGTTGGTGTTGAGGCCAAGCGTATGCTGGGCCGTACTCCAGGCAATATCACTGCGATCCGCCCGCTGAAAGACGGCGTAATTGCCGACTTCCAAGTCACTGAAAAAATGCTGCAACACTTTATCCGCAAAGTTCACGAAAATTCCTGGTTTAGCCCTTCTCCTCGCGTTCTGATCAGCGTTCCCTGCCTCTCTACCGAAGTTGAAAAACGTGCGATCCGCGAATCCGCATTGGGCGCCGGCGCACGCGAAGTGCGTTTGATTGAAGAGCCTATGGCGGCGGCGATTGGTGCTGGTCTCAAAGTATCGGAAGCCAATGGTTCGATGGTGGTGGATATCGGCGGCGGTACTACTGAGATTGCGGTTATTTCATTGAACGGGGTGGTTTACTCCGACTCAGTGCGCATTGGTGGCGACCGTTTTGACGAAGCGATTGTTAACTACGTGCGTCGCAATTATGGCAGCGTAATTGGTGATGCGACGGCTGAACGCATCAAGCAAGAAATCGGTTGCGCATTTGCTGGCAGCGAAATCCGCGAGATTGATGTGCGCGGGCGCAATCTGGCTGAAGGTGTGCCACGCAGCTTTACCCTGAGCAGCGATGAGATTCTCGAAGCCTTGCAAGATCCATTGGCCGGTATTGTCCAAGCAGTGAAAAGTGCGCTGGAGCAATCGCCACCGGAATTGGCTTCTGACATCGCTGAAAGCGGTGTTGTATTAACTGGCGGTGGCGCCTTGTTGCGCGATATCGACCGTTTGTTGTCTAACGAAACTGGTCTTCCGTTTATTGTGGCGGAAGATCCGCTCACCTGTGTGGCTCGTGGTGGCGGTATTGCGCTGGAGATGAATGACAAGCGCAATATTGATCTGCTGTCGTCCTGATAAGTTTTGAAGCCCGCGCAAAACGGGCTTCAACTCCAGGGGAGAACTCACCATTAAACCGCTCTTTGCCCGAGGCTCATCTGCCACCAGCCGCGCCTTTCTCTTCATTGTGATTATGATGGTGTTGGTGGTCGTTGGGCTCTATACCGATCGCCTTGAACCTATGCGCGAAAAACTGGCGCTAGCCGTAACTCCTTTTTACCAGATTACTGATGTGCCCAGCCGTGTGAACGATTGGCGCAAAGATACGTTTGTCTCCCATGCTGACCTTAAGCTCGAAAACGAAGCGCTGAAAACCGAGCTGTTAATCCATCAACGCAAACTTCAACAACTGGCCTCACTGGCAGCGGAAAACGTGCGCTTGCGCCAACTGCTCAATGCCAGCCAGATGTTGCAGGATACTGTGTTGATTGCTGAGCTGATTGGGGTGTCGCCCAATCCACTTAGCCACAAAGTGATTATTAATCGCGGCAGTAAAGAGGGAGCCTTTAAAGGCCAGCCGGTACTGGATGCTTTTGGCTTGATGGGGCAGGTAATCGAAGTGGGTGAAACATCGAGTACCGTACTGTTGATTTCCGATTCGACCCACGCGATCCCTGTGCAGGTGAACCGCAACGGTGTGCGCGCTATTGCTGAGGGAACGGGCGATTTAAACAGCCTTAGCCTGCGCCATGTCTCGACTAACACCGATATTCGCGCGGGCGACTTGCTGGTCAGTTCAGGATTGGGTGAGCGTTTCCCCATCGGCTATCCTGTTGCGGAAGTGCAACAGGTGGTGCGCGACCCAGGCAAGGCGTTTCTCACTGTTATCGCGAAGCCCATGGCGCGCTTGGATCGCAGCCGTCACCTGTTGCTGGTATTTGAAAACCGCGACCGCGCCAGCGTACCTGGTGCCTTGAGTGTGACTGCAGTGGAGTCGTCATCCTCGGCTGAATCAGTCTCCTCATCTTCCTCTCCCGCTTCCAGCTCTGTGGGCGGTGCTCGCTAATGCTTAGCCCGCAACTTAATCTCTATGTTGTGATCGCGCTGAGCTTTTTGGTGTCCCTGGTCTTGTCGGTTTATCCGCTGCCGATGGATATGCGCTGGTGGCGCCCCGAGTTTGTGTTGATCGTTGCGATCTACTGGATCTTTTTTATGCCTCTGACCGTGAGCTTTACTTTGCTTTGCGCGCTCGGGCTGTTTCAGGATTTGCTCGAAGGAGTACCTTTTGGCCAACACAGTTTGGGTTTGGTGATAGTGGCCTATATCTGCATTCTCTCCTATCAGCGGGTGCGCAACTTTTCTATTTGGCGTCAGTCGGGTTGGATTTTTGTCTTGGTAGGCATCGCCCAATTGACCGATAACTGGGTGCAAGGTATGGCGGGGCGTCCGCTTTCCGGGATTCAGTTTCTCTACCCCGCATTCACCAGTGCTCTCTTATGGCCTGCGTGTCTTTGGTGGCTGAACAGCATGACTCATCGATACCAACCTTAATTGCCGGGACAAGAACTGATGGTTACCCGCTTGTCCGTGATGATGTAGAGCCTCGCACCATAATTATTCTTTTGCCGTATCAGGAGTTTTCAGGGTGAGCGCAGTTGTGTCCGATATTGTTCCAGATCTGTACCTGGCATCCCAATCGCCTCGCCGACGTGAGCTTCTGCGGCAGATTGGCGTGCGCCATGCGGTAATTTCAGCGTCCATTCCTGAACAACCGGCCGTCGGTGAAGCGGCGTTAGACTATGTCCAGCGTCTGGCGCGCGAAAAAGCCGCAGCGGGTTATGCCCAATTACTGCGACAACAGCTGCCTTTGGCGCCTGTTATGGGCGCAGATACGCTCGGTTTGCTCGACGGAGAAATCCTTGAAAAACCGCGCGATCAAGCCCATGCGCAGCAGATGTTGCGTCAGCTATCCGGGCGCACCCATCAAGTAATTACCGCCGTTGCGCTCCATTCAACCTCACTGCAAGCCTTGCGAGTCTCCACCACTGATGTGACCTTTCGCGAACTCAGTGATGCGGAAATTACTGCTTACTGGAACACCGGTGAGCCGCAGGATAAAGCGGGTAGCTACGCAATTCAGGGGCTAGGCGCGGTGTTTGTGAAAGAAATTCGTGGCAGTTACTCCTGTGTTGTGGGCTTGCCGATTGAGGCGACGCTGGAGTTGCTGGGCGAGTTTGATGTGCCTTGGTGGACTGCCGGAGTTGACCTATGAGTGAAGAGATTCTGATTAATGTGTCTCCCGTGGAGACCCGCGTCGCTCTGGTTGAAAACGGGGTGGTACAAGAGTTTTACATTGAACGCAGCCATGGCGAGAGCTACGTAGGCAATATCTACAAGGGCAAGGTTGTACGTGTGTTACCGGGTATGCAAGCCGCCTTTGTTGATATCGGCCTTGAGCGCACGGGGTTTATCCACGCCGCCGATATGATGCCTGAGCCACCCGAAGGCGAGGTGCGTCGCACTGAAGTACCCGATATTCGCACCTTGGTGCGCGAGGGGCAAACCCTGTTGGTGCAGGTGGCTAAGGACCCTATCAGCACCAAGGGCGCGCGCTTGACGACGCATTTGACGCTCTCGTCGCGCTACCTCGTTTATATGCCCAATTCCAGCCACATTGGTGTATCTACCCGTATTGAAGATGAACCCGAGCGCGAGCGTTTGCGCAATGCGGTAGAAGCTGCGGTGGCTGAACAAGACATCACCGGCGGATTTATTGTGCGCACCGTGGCTGAAGGCGCCGATGCTGAGGCGATTAACGCGGATATCCCGTTTTTGCGTCAGCTTTGGGAGGACTTGAGTGCAAAGTTGCCCGGTTTGGGGGTTCCTGCGGAACTTCATCGCGATATGCCGCTCTATTTGCGCGCCCTGCGCGATATGGCGCGCGCGCCGATTGACCGGGTGCGGGTGGATTCGCGCCTGACCTGGCAGCAGATGCAGGAGTTTGCGGCCAAGTATGCGCCCCAGTTGGTGGAATTGATCGAACTCTACAGTGGCGATCGCCCGCTGCTGGAGCTTTACGGTGTGGAAGAGGAAATCCACCGCGCGCTTGAGCCGCGAGTGCCGCTCAAATCCAATGGCTATTTGATTATCGAGCAGACGGAAGCCATGACGACGGTGGATGTCAACACCGGTGCTTTTGTCGGTCATCGCAATCTGGAAGAGACGATTTTCAAAACCAATCTGGAAGCGGCCTCGTCGATAGCGCGCCAGCTGCGTTTGCG
>CAIOHY010000097.1 GCA_903858205.1 uncultured Cellvibrio sp. | reverse complement strand
TTCTGGTGTCTTAAACGAAAGAAAATCCTCCATCGCTTGAAACTCCAGTTTTTTTTGTATTTTGGATGGCGTCAGGTACTGTTCAATCTCGGAGAAAATCGATTCCGGATTTGCCAAATCGCTATCAGTGTAGACAATAATCGGGATGCCAAGCTTGCGAAAGTAGGCCTTGAGCTTTTTCATTTCTTTCTCGAAATTAGCCTTTGCCTCTGCGTTTATTTCTTTCTGTGTTTTTCCCTTGGTGCTGGCGATCTGGCCGTGGGTTGACCAAGGAGACAATTCGAATCCCACCTTCGATAGCGTGTAAGAGTCAATTACAGTGAAGTCCAGGCGGTGCTCATGCTTTACGTCCTTGCCTCCATACCGCAGCTCAGGAATCAATAAAGGAACATCGAGTGGCTCTGGATTATTTTTTACGAACTCACAATACATCCTCGCGATTGTGAGTTCATGAATTGACCCCGAGTTTCTGACTAATGTGTTCCGAAAAAATGAGAGGTAACCGTCGATATCTTTAAACATGATTCGATCGTCCTCATCAGGAATAACAAATCCAGTCTCTAATATATGTCCGATAGTCCAATACTTCGGCTTAAAATGCCGTATCTCACTTTTTGTCATTTTCCCATTGTCCGTTATTGAACCGGGGTGTAACCAGTATCCCGTAGGAAGCATTTTTTGCCCAATTAGGGCAAGGCGAAATGCGGGACATACTTGAAATTAGCTACCCAATTACTTGCAGATGAGGCTTGAATATTGGTTTGGTCATCATCTGCGGGATAACCAATTGCTTCAAGAGCTTCATGGTATGTGTCCACACAACCAATCCCCGTATTGGGTTTTTCGACAATCTGAAAGAAGGATGTAATGATCCATCCGGCGGGTGCTATGAATTCATAGAGTCTGATTTCGTGGGTATCTGTAGAGGTGACGATGCTGATTTTCATTTTAAAGTCCTTTTAAATGATTTATTGTTAAAAATTCTAGTTAATGTTTCGTTGTCGGGATGCAGGAAAACGCACAGATTTGTATGAAACATTAACAGTATGTGTCAATTTGGCCAAAGCCGCTATCTTTTAGGAACGGTTATTATGTGATTTGCAATAAAAATAAATGCTCCTCTAGTAGGCTCGGCTAATTGAAGTAACACATCAAACCATCCTTCAGTCTAATGATACAGTGCCCGGCAGGCTGCCGCACCGTAAGGTGTCTGTTCTATTACACATATCCATTGCCCCAAAATGATAAAACCGCCAAAAGGCGGTTTTATCTTCCCAGACAAGAATCAACTTAATGAAACGTGCTAGGGATGAGTTGTTATACCAGTATATGTTAATGATCAGTGAATTCTAATTACTTGTCTCTATTAAACAATTAAATTCAATTAAAGTACTGGCTTCGGTTCGACCTACTTGGAAGATCAAATCGCAAACTTTGAGATTAAATGCGAATTCTCCAGAGGGCCGTTTCTTTCATGTCAGCAAAAGGTGTTGCGCCATACGTGATTAATTACTTATGGCCTACCCGGTTTAAGACGGGTAGTAAGGTAACGCTTATTCGAAATTTGGCATTCTAGAAATGACTTACGGTTCTATTCTGGATTTATAGAAGAAGCCGAATACAGGCCTTCAATTTGTACTGTTGGCTGCAGCTGTTTCGTTATCAAGCTCTCCAGCGGGCCACATTAATAAATGTTCATTCTTAGTTTGGATTTATTCAAGCCTAACAAAATTACTATGGGTTTTTGTTTAGATTAAATCTAAAGGGTTGGCGGGCTCATAGAATTAGTACCCCCAGCGTTTAGCGTAAGGCCCCCAGCGGCGAGCAATTTCGGCACGTTGCTGCGCTGAGACTGCCGAGTGGCGGTTGGGGCGATAATCGTTGCGTGCAGTCATCAGCCTAGTGAAATTTTTACTAGCTTCCTCAAACCCGGATAGCTCCAATGCTTTATAAGCTTTTTCTAATACATCCAATGGATTTGCTATTAAATTCTCATATGTGATTTCTGTTAACCGCCCGGGTGGCAACATGCCTAGATCGGCCATATAGCGGTCATAGATGCATTCGAAACGGTGCAATATGTGTTCGGCTATGTCAGCTTCCGTCTCACGCTGTAGTCGTATTTTTTCCCCTACAACGCGCATCATCAGCATATTTGAAGCGAATACAGTTTCTGGATCTCGACTCAGATGTAAAAACTTAGCTTGAGGAAACAGCTTGAGCAATACAGGCAAACGCGCAGCTGCAGGTGGAGATTTGAATAATACAATGCGTCCGTTTCTCGTAGACAATTGATGACAGATAGTGACATAAGCTTGCCTCCAGCGCGTAATATCATCTTCGGACAGACTATTTAGATCTAACATTGCGTCGAAGTCTCGGAAATCACGAGGAAATGCTGCTGCCTGATAGGGGGATATGCCGGTCAAAGAAAACAGCATACCTTCCTCTTCCCAGGGACCGTCGAGATTGAAGGCCATCGCATCATAACCACGATTTTTCGGTAAGAAGGATTTCATTAGAGGTGCAAAGAGGCGGCCGACCGATAGGCAGGGTGCGGCATTAGCGTCTGTAAGGGTGGGTGTTACGAACTGAGAATCCTGAGCTATCAGATCATGCAAAAGCGTGGTGCCGCTACGCCAATATCCAAGAATGAACAGAACCGGTTCATTCCAGACTGGGTGCGGGGGGGCTTTACCGAATGAGTAACGATCAATCAAGGAGAAAGTTGCGCCAAATATACTAGCCATCAGCACGAAAGCGGCTCGCCCAATATAACTTGGCTCAATGCGGTGCCTGTTTTGCCATATAAGATTACAGGCTACTCTAAATCGCAGGATAGGGAAGCCGGAAAAAACGTAGTTTGCTAGAAAATTCGATGCACATTTAGAATGCGTTTTGCTGTTTGAGTTCATTTTGGCTTCTCGACCAGGAACGGCCCCATGATCAGGGCATCAAGTCCGCTGCCGAAGAAGCATCGGATCGCATCTGCCGGCGTGTTTACAATTGGTTCCCCCGCAACATTGAATGAGGTATTCAGCACTGCCGGAACCCCGGTGGTCTCGGCAAAACAAGAAATCAGCCGATGGTAAAGCGGATTGATTTTGGCGGATACTACTTGAGGTCGCGCGGTGCCGTCGATGTGCACAACTGCGGGAATTTCAGCGCGCGCCTTTTCCGAGGCTGGTACAATAAAAAGCATGTAGGGGGAGGCGCCTAATCCAGGGAAATACTCTTCGGCAGCTTCTTCGAGCACGGAAGGGGCGAACGGACGGTACCCTTCGCGCTCCTTTATTCGACGGTTTACTTGGTCCTTCATCTCAGGGGCGCGTGGGTCGGCGAGAATCGAGCGATTTCCAAGCGCACGCGGACCGAACTCAGTTGCACCTTGGAACCAGCCAATGACTTCGCCTAGTGCCAGACGCCGCGCCGCCTCCTGTGCCGGGTCTGCTAGGCGGCGAACTGGTAGGGCGCAGCGTAATATCTCTGCCTCGACAGACTCGATAGAAAAGCTTTGGCCTAGATAGGCGTGAAGCAACGGATCGGGGCGCGCCAGTCCATCGGCATAATAGTGTAAGTACGCTGCGGCACCTATCGAGGTTCCTGCATCATGTGGTGCAGGCGGAACAAAAATGTTGTCGAAACCCGACTCTGCTTTCAGCTTGCCGTTTGCGACGCAGTTCAGTGCTACCCCACCGGCCAAGCATAGATTTCTCGAGCCGCTAGTTTTGCGCAAATGTTGTATCACATGGAGTATGGCCTCTTCGATACGACGCTGTAATTCTCGGGCGAAGCTTTTATGAGCATCGGTGAACATTTCGGGACCGCCTTTGTGATATCCGCCGAGTCGCTTAGCTACTGCTTCGGGAAACTGGCAGCCGCTGCTGGACATATGGCCAGCTAGGCGTGGATTAACGCGGTATCGCCCGTTTGCTTCGAGAATGATCAATTCTTCAAAAAAACGTCGGAATACTGGATCGGCTTCTCCGAATGAGGCGAGGCCCATAACTTTGTATTCATCGCCGATCAATCGGTAACCTAGGTGTCGGGTCGCCATCATATACACAGAACCAAGCGAATCAGTCGGTAAGGTCATGGCGGATAACCGTGTTATACGCCGCCCTGTGCAATGATAGGTTGTTGTGCAGTCAAGTTCGCCTGAAGCGTCAATTACCGCGACTGCGGACTCGTTGTAGGGGGAATAGAGAAATGAAGAGGCCAGATGAGCTAGATGGTGCCGCACGCGGCGGATCGGCGGAATCGTCCCACTCATCGAGTAACGGATAAGGGCTTTCGAATGGCTGGCTGATATGACAGCACAATTGGCGATGATTCCAAGATCGGCGTTGCGTTGGCGCCAACAAGCCCAAAGATGGGGCATATACCCCCAGTTGGCAAGAAATCCCGCATCGTAGTTTACAGCTAATGCATCGATATCACTGAGTTCCAGTCCGGTCACTGAGAGAAGCTTCCTGATAGCTTGGTCGGGAAACGGACTTATTTCATGTTTGGCCCTACGTATTTTTTCCGATTCGCATGCAAAAATTAGCTTGCCGTCTTCAAGCAGGGCGACCGAACTGTCATGGTTTAATCCTGAATAGCCAAGTATCCTCATAATTCTTCCTGATTAGTCCTTTTGGGCGCTGCCGGTTAAGGGGCGTTTGCGGGCTATCCTATGCAGCAAGTCTAGGGCACGATAGAAAAAGCGAATTGACTCAGTATACGCACGTGGCTTGATTCGCCCACGCCGGTAACCGAAATCACTTATAGTACGCACGGAATCATAGCGGCCAGCATTATGTACTACTGGTATTCGCGATTCTTGATCGCACAGGAACCCATCTGCATCGTAGTAAAATTTGCGGCCATTGATAAAAGTGACGTAGTTCCAAGATCGATCAAGCTCGATGAAGCCATCGCGGTATAAAATAAAATTTATAATCAATTGGTCAGTGCCATGCAGTTTGGTGCCGTGACAGCACAATTGATAGGTGTCCCAGATTGCCATCATCCTTTCTCTCGGGCCAACCACAATGCCGCAATTGGCCGTAGGGCTTTCGCCAATTGTTTCTCGGATATCGGCAAGACACTCGGGCCGGACATCGCCAAAGCCGAGCGTTATGCCATGCAGTGCAACGTTGAATTCTGGCTCAATTACAGCTTTCATCATCGCGGTGTGATGCTCGAAGATCGGGCTGATGTCGGCCTGAAAAATCAGGTCGCCGCAATCGGAATACATAACTTGATTGACATCTGGCCGCGTGGCTAGATAACTGGCGATCTCTCGGTACTGGATATTGGGTGTACGCCCATCGGCACGTCCAAGCCACAATTGCACGCCTTCCTTGCGTAGTTGCTCACGTTGGTCGTCTGTCAAACCGAAATCGATCACAACGATTTCAATATTGGTCAGGTCGACATGTAGCTTGGCTGATCTGAGCCAATGATGGATCAGGATGTCCCCGGCACCAGCGTTACAATGTGTATAAAGAATATTCACCATGTGTCACTTCCACTAACACTAAATAGGAAAGCCAATAGGGGGCTTGCCTCGTTATAAAGTTGCAGGAATAAAAACCACAACCAGCATTTAGCACGAGGCAGGCTTCTCCGAATCTTTTATCCTCACGCGTTTTAATAGGGCGCCTCCCGTTAGTATGGAACTAGCAAAGAACTGGACGCTCATCAAGCTCAGGGGCAAAAGGGCGCTATGCATAGCGTTTTGCCATGCGACGGCTGCCGCAGTACCAAAAAGTAGAGCGAAGCCAGCATCCAGGATCACAGGAGCAATATGCGCTCTGATCCATTTGGCAGTTCGGCCATCGATCACGCCGGCACGTCCTGACTTTGGTGTGGCAACGAATTCAAGCTTATCAGGATGCAGAAAATCAATTAAGCCAAGGAGGAAGCTAGTCATGGTCGCAGCCAAATAAGGGCCGGATTGCAGCAATAGCAGGACGCGCGTGCTCCAATCGCATCGATGGAGTCGCGATTGCGCCAATATAATTGCAAGTGTGGCCGGAGATGCAATCATCAGCGCGCTCAGACACCAAAATAAGGCTGGCGCCGGTGGTACTTGCAACAGTATCCACAGAGCCATGCAGAGTGTAACTAATACTGAGAGTGGAATTAGAGCATGAGGTGCGAACGAGCTCCAATCGATCATGGTTGCCAATAGCTGTCGTCTAGATCGAGGTAAAGAACCGAGCGCACTGACTCCGGCTTGCAAAACTGCTTGCGCCCACCGCCTTTGTTGGGTTCGAAAAGCCAATATATCCTCTATGGCGTCATCCTCAGCGAGATCGTCGTCCACATATAATAGCTTCCAGCCAGCGTTGCCTGCCCGCAGCCCCATGTCTACGTCTTCGGCTGTGAAGGGCTTGAAGTGCCAGCCTCCGAGTGCCAATGGTACAGATCGGCGCCACACGGCGGCCGAGCCGAAGTAGTAAGAGGGTAGATTAAGGCTGGCTCTTACTGGGAGATCATAAACGAAGAGGTATTCGAAGGCTGCTGCCTGAATAGCTGTCAATGGTGACACTAACGCGTTCGGAAAGCGCCAGCGCGCTTGAACAGCCGCTACTTGAGGATCGGCTAAGTAAGGTATCGTCTTGCGCAAAAATTGCGGATCTGGCCGACAGTCTGCATCGAAAAAGGCTATGTATTCGGCTGGGTTGGCGACTTCCAACCCATGATTAAGGGCCCCGGCTTTGAAACCTTCGCGCGAACCCCGGCGATGACAGCTCACTGGCAAACCGCGGTTCGCATACTCCGTGATGACAGCATCAATACGTGTCGCGTCGGTAGGTGGGCTGTCGTCGAGTATTTGCACCATTAGCTTATCGTGTGGCCAATCGAGTCGGCATATTGCGTCGAGAAGTGAGGCAATCGTTTCGGTTTCTCGATAAGTTGCTACTTGGATCGCCACCAAAGGGGTGCTGGAGTGATTCACATATACGGGTCGAACGCGGCGAGCTAGCATCATTAATAGCACAAAGCGCAATTGGCTAATAACAAAAAGAGCGAAAACGATGCCACTCACCCAACACACTGCTGCTGTCATACCCGCAATTCCTCTGCCAAGGCGCGCCAAGTTGGCGTAAAACCACAATGCCAAAACAATGGTGGACGCGATGATGAAATCTGGCCATTTAGCGCGCTGTGTTCCATCACATCCCATGCCTTGGCACCGTAAATCGGATCAATGATTAAACCGAAATCAGTTTCCACTCTGGCACAGATTGTTTCATGCGCTTTTGTGAAGCGCCCATAGATCGTATGCTTTGGCCAAGCCACCACTTCACATTTGGGAAACGGTATCCGAGCAGGGCGAAGATATCGCTGCGTCCAAGTAAATAATATCGGTAACCAGAGGCGTAGGGGTTCTGGCACCACTTGCACAGCAATGATCCTTACTGGCGGATCGCCCGCTGCTCGACCCAGTGCCTCGCCAAGAGCTAAACCAGCCACTGATGTTCCCGATGCCGAGGCCAAATAGATCGCGCCGGGTAAGCCTCCAAACTTCTCCTTGGCACATTGAGCCATTTCCAGATACCCCCGCGCCATCCCAATTATGGCCGATGGATGTGCTGGGCTAGGTGGAACGCAGATCGACCTTTTGCTCTTCAAACGATCATGCAGCAGGCTACTCCAAAGACGTATTGCCGCTGAGATATAGCTCGGTCCATGTAGCTTTGCGATATCGGTATAGGCGCTGTGGATGTCCTGCCGTGTTGTTTTAGGCAAAGGAGGGTCGTTGACTAGATCGAGGTGTACGTCGATACCGAGCTTTCCGGCTTCTGCCATCAAGGCAGGGCCTAGATTAGTAATGTTACCAAGCGGCATGCGCAGGGTATTAAGCCCATTGGACTGCATGTGCATAAATAGGCCTTCAAGCTTGCGCGCCTTGACTCCGCTTCGACTCTCGCCGCCGAAACCTGCCAAATCGTCACGCTTCACTAGTACTCGCCCCAAGGAAGGATGATTTATGCATTCCAATGGCGTTGGCCACTTACCCAGAGTTAGTGGCGGGGCGCTAAACGCTCTGCGCAATTCAAGTGAGTTTAGATATTCATCCCTGAAAGAATCGTGCATCAACATTTGATTGGGGTCGCGTTGTAAAGGTTAGTTTGGCTAAAAGCATTCGAAGCCTTGATATCAACATTTAATAATTCAGCTGTCGGTCTAATCCCAAGCTCCAAGGCGGCATTCAGCAAGGCCAATGCTTCGGTTTTACCGGCTTGCCCTTGTGCGCGAGCTAAGTGCCTTAAGTCTGGTCGAGCCGCTAAAACCACACCTTCGGTGGAGCAGCCAAACAAGTGATTAGGCTGTGACAAGCGTGAATAGGCACCAATCGGGATGGGAGCAGGAAATTGCGCCAGTCCGGCTCGCATGGCACTAACCTGACTGTTTGGCAATATGTGGGTAGTAGTTGGATAACCAAGATCCAAAATTATAGTGTCAGGTGCGACATCGTTGCTGGTCAGAATGGGCTCGCTGGCTGAAGTAGCGACAATGATTGAGCTGGCTTGGCTCAGCGCTTCTGCTAGCGAAACACAAGAAGAATTAGGGTGACCGAGTTTGGTCCTTACCCTTTCCAGGCGTTCTTGGTCACGCGCCACAAGAAGTAGCCGGCCGGGTTCGTCGTCTAGTAAAGCAGAGGCAGTTGCTCCAACGTCACCTGACGCTCCAATGACGGCAATGACTTCTTCACCGATAGGACGCTTGCGTGCTTCAAGCTCGATCCGCAATCTAGCCACGGCAAGTCCTGCAGTCAGCGCGTTACCGGCAGTGAGTGTGATGCCAGCCGCATCTGCTGCATCGAAGCGGCGGCGTCCAGCCAAAATTGATGTAAAACCTCCTAGGCTCGCCACTTGGGCACCCATGCTCGCGGCCACGTCAACACCTTCTAAAACTTTGGTGACGGCCAATTTTAATTTGTGTCGGTCATTTATAATCTGAGGCAGAAACCAACAGACTACCATCGCAGCTCTTACAGTGACTCCGTTGAGCTCGAAAATTGGTCGATGGTGTGTAATGCTCGATGGCATCCAGTCTAAAAATGCAGAGAACGATTTTTCATTACGAGAAACACGTCTAGCTGCTTCCGGTCCATCCATATCTTCAATAAGTTTAACTATGTGGTTAAAACTGGAGGGGTGTCCTAAGAATGCTACATCGATGATTTCGGTCTTAGTCATTGTAGGCCTGCTCTCATTTCAATATTTTCAAGCATGGCATCAAGATTTTGACGTATACGCTCGTCCAAAACGGGTCCAATAATTGCCTCTATCTCGGGCAAACCTAGATCGTAAAGCACCGATACTTCAAGCTTGGTTCCATGCTCACCAGCGCTTACGCGCCAAGTGCCGTCAAAGTGGAGAAACATACCATCAAGCGCCTTGAATTCTGCTGTAAGATGTTCGTGGTTGTAGCGAATATCTTCGGTCCAGATTAATGGTGCACCGTCGATTGACATTTCCCATTCCACGACCTTGTGATCACCATCATCACTTATAACTTCAGCAGAGGTCACACTGGGCATAAAGCTCGGAAAGTTAGCCACGTCATAAACAACTTCGAATGCACGAGAAGGGTCGACTTGCAGGATGCGCGAAATCTTTATGGATTTACCTTCGTTAATGTTCATTTCATTTATCCTTAAGCATCTTGAAAAGTGTGCGTGTTGTAACTAGGCCGATGCCGGGTGCTGGGAGTCCCATTTCCTTTGTGACAATCAGCGAGCGAGGTCTCACCGTAGGCACTTCATTGGCATCGAAGTGGATATCGATTACACAGGGCCTGCCACTGGCGAGACAATCGACTAATGCCGTTGTCAGCTCACCCGGTTTATCCACACGCACACCTCGAGCACCCATGCTTTCGCTGAGGGTTACTAAATCGGGGCTATTAAATTCAGTGCCGCAAAAGCGGGCACCATACAGCATCTCTTGCAGGTCATGGATAATGCCTAGACGTTGGTCATTAAATACCAGCCAGATCACAGCAAGATCGTGGTCAACCGCTGTAGCGATTTCAAGTGCTGACATCAAAAAGGCGCCATCGCCGCTCAAGCTCAGAACAGCACGCTCTGGGGATGCTCGTTTGACTCCCAGCGCGGCAGAGACTGCCCATCCCATGTGTTCAAAGTCATGAGCCGACAGTACTTGATTGGAGCGCGAAACGAAGAATCGACCCAGCCAGCGTACCCATTTCGAACTGTCTGTCAGTACTATCGCATCATGCGGCAAAGTATTCGTTAACTCAGCCATGATCCGCTGTGGTAGTAACGGTATCTGAGCACTTTCCATTGCTGGGTCCGAGAATAGTGGGTTATCTTGGATATGTTTGGCTAGCTTGGTTCGTCGTTTATCGAGCGTACTATCTTCAAGCGCTGGATGGACGCGGATTATTGTTTCTAGAATCGCCGTTAGCGTGCCTATGGTGGAGTCTGACACTGGGAACGCCTTACCAATTTCCTCGGCCACAGTATCGATCTGAATCAGATCACGGCCTTTATGCATGGCGGGATCCCATGACAGCATTGACACCTCATCGAAACTTTGTCCTATTGCCAAGATCAAATCGGATTCGGTCTTGACGAAGGTCTCGGCGGCGCGGTGCCCCAGCACTCCTAAGCAACCGATATAATGAGAATTGCGTTCGTCGACGATAGACTTGGCGCCGACATCAACGGCCAGAGCGATGCCGAAGTGTGCCGACAGGTGCTCTACTAAAGATCCGCACTCGCGCGCGCGCGCGCCCAATACGATAACAGGTGCCCGCGCTGCCGCCAGACGATTGGCGATCCGGCATGTCGCCTGCATATCGACTAGCATGGGAGCTTTTAAACGATACTGGTGGGGCTCCAGCGGTTCATATTCGATCTCCTCATGCAGTAAGCCGCTAGGTAATGACAGGTGTACTGGGCCAGGTCGTTCCCCATAGGCTAAACGAATCGCCCTACGCATTGCATCGGGTAAATGGCTTGCTCTCATCAGCATCTCAGACGACTTGCAAATCGCTGAAAAAAGTGCGGTCTGATCAGGGGTGCCGTACATACCGCAACTGTCTTGATGGCCGCCACGGCGCTGCCCATCGAGTTGCACTTGCCCAGTGATTGCTAGAACTGGCACACCTTCCACGCCTGAAACAGGCAGGCCGGACGCCAAATTGACGGCACCAGGACCTAGGGTTGCCAAGCACACACCCATGCGGCCAGTTGCCAACGCTTCGCCGAAGGCTGCGAAGGCTGCAGCCTGCTCGTGCTTTGTCAATACAAACTTAATTTCACCATCGCGCTTAATGGCGTCGCATAGTGCCATTACTGGGCCACCTGGCACGCCGAACACGGTGCGTACGCCCTCTCGCTTGAGTATGTCGACAAGCACCATCGCAGCCTCTTGCTTACTCATTTTCGTTTCCTTTTGCACAGAGGCGTTCGATTAGATGGACACCGCTATACAGTGCTGTGCGGTCAGCGGCGGTGAAGGTTGCAGTGAGATCGTCGCGAGCGACCCATTGACGGCGTAAATTTTCAGGCAGATTGTGGAAAGGGTTGGAGGGTCCCGCGGTTCGAAACAAAACACGCGCATCGTCCGGGTGAGCGGTGCGCCCGATTTCACGCCACAATGCAGCGACATCATGACCTGACATCCAGTCTTGGGCGTCGAGCAATACAAAGCGATGTATCGAATTAGAAGGTTGTGTTTTAAGGTATTCTGTTACTGGGATGGCGTGCAGGTTAACGCGCCCAGTCCGAGATTGGATCGTGTCATATATTGGCGGTTCTAGATAAAAAGGAATAGCTTTGCTGTCGATAGAGCCATAACGACGCGCGAAGACCTGCCAAGCGAAGGGGTTCTCCTTGATAGGAAAATCGCAGGCGAGGTGCTTAATACGATCAATCAGCAGGGCACTTAGGTCACTATTTGCCCCCTCTTCGAGCCGGTCATACTGTGCTGGCGGAATGCCTAATGCGAAAAGTGATAAGTGGCTGCGAGCAAACGCTCGTGCGAAACGAGTATTAAACACTGGAGCGATCTCGGAAGCGAACAATTGTCTCTGCTCTTCTAAACTCTGCGCTTGAACGAGGAGATTCGGATCACAGCCGCTTAGTTTGGCTAGTCGGTGCATCAAGCCTATGAAACGGTGCAATAATCCATGATGGTAAAAACCAGTGCGGAACATTTCTATGCGACGTTTTCCTGTCATCCCCCGGCCTGACCAGTAGGCGCGGGCAGTCTGCGGAAGGTGTGGCGCGAGTAGAGTGTCGTAAGCCTTTACGTTGTCTGGGCTTTGTCCAGAGCCGAACATGCAGAACATAGCTTCTCTATCTGGCAGCCTTTCTAGAGCTGTGAGCTTGAGAGTGAACAGCGCTCGATGCGCCGCATTGATGTCGACAGCATCAATACTTTTTACATCGGCCGATAAATATGCAAGCGCGTTACATCCCGCCGATGCAATAGTGACGATCCTGTGATTGTTGTTGAGAGAAAGAGCCTTGAGATCTACTAATGGATCCTCCCATACCTGGTTATATATAAGACCTCGAAACATGCGACTGAAGATCCAGTCGAGGGCGCGAGAGTTGTCTGCCTTGCGATGAGCAGAATTCAATTCAAAATTCGTTGTTGACATGGTTCTTGATTTCTAATGTTCTAACGGGATCGGAACAGGATTTGAGAGGGGTTGTCTTGGGCGGGAGACTCAATGACGTCGGGCAGAATTTTGTTGAATGCTTCAAAGTGACCGCTTACCGAAGCATTGATTGCCTCGTCCTTTCGGTCGCAGATACGACACCGCATTTCGGTGTCGATATCCATATCGAACATGCTCTTGCGACGATCCGAGTCGAGAATCTCAGGCAGTGAAAGATCACGCACATTGCCTAACTTGAGATTCTCGTAAGGTGCTAGTGCAACCTGTGGACAAGGGAATACATTTCCAGATTTATCGATTGTCACCTGCGTACGCTGAACGATGCAGCGCTTAAAGGCAGTGCTGCGTGTGGGTGTGTTAGAGTTCGTCAGGATCGCGACCTTTGGGTTGTTCGAGAATTCCAATGAGAATTGTGCTAGGAGTGCTTCCCGATCCTGCGGTAAGGTATCTAGTCTCTGGCCATCATTACGGTCCTGCGCGATAGCAACGCGGATCAAGTCGACGTCGTCTTGCAGCAGCCGAACTGCATCTGCCAGCTTGCCGGGCTGCGCCATCTCTTCAAACACAAGGATTGAAGCGCGTAGTTTCAGGTCGGGTTTGTGTTCGCGCTTCAGGGTCGACAATGCCCGAATGTTGTCGAGAATGTTTTCAAAACTGGCGGCATGCACCATCTCTTCGTTTTTGGACGATGCTATGTTGTGAATCCGCTTGTAGTCAATTGAAGTGCCTGCATCGATAGAAACGGTAACAAAACACTCTCCTGGACCATCTACTAGAGCCTCGCGTACTTGGGTATTCAGGTTGTGCCCCTTTGTGTAAAGGCCCACAGGAAAGCCACGGCTCCGAAACGCGCGCAGGATGCCTGCTGGATCGGGATGAGTGAGGGGCTCAGTAGCGATACCGGAAATAATTACAGTAGGGCGTGAGTTGCCGAGGCTCTCAGCGATTGCCTCATACTCACCTGCAGACAGGTAGCGGCCAGGGTTAAGCGGTTGACCATGACCGAAGCAGTACTGACATCTGTACAGGCCGCAATTGAGCCCCGGGTGGAGCTCAAGTTGCATGGGGTTCTTGGGGTCATGAGCTAATGCCAAACGCCAGAAATAATCTGACGTATAATTGAAAGTAGCCATAAATAACGCTACTCCCGCGCGTCGGCTTCATTTTTTATCGGCAAATACCAATCCAGAGTGCGAGCTAGGCCGTCGCGCAATTCGATGCTCTGATTGATCCCTAGTAGAGTACGCATGCGGTCGATTTTCATTACCTTACGCATGGCTCCGTTCGATGCCGACCCCGCCCAGTGAATCCTGCCTTTGAAGTCGGTCAACTCAGAAATGATCTGCGCAAGCGTGCGAATCGATGTGCCGATCCCGGTTCCTACATTAACTAGTTCAACGCCATCTATATGAGTCTCGCAAGCCTTCATAACTGCATTAGCAAGGTCATCGATATACATGAACTCACGAACTGGTTCTCCATCTCCGAGCAGATGGACGTCGCTGCCGGCAGCTACTGCGTCGGTGAATTTCTTGATTAGTGCAGCGACTACGTGCGCGCGGCGTTCTTGGTACACATCACCGGGGCCGTAAAGATTGGCTGGCAGCAGGTGGATACCCGACAGACCATGGCTGGAATAATAAGCTCGATTCCCAGCGATCATTGCAAGCTTTGTGAAGCCGTGACATTCGACCGATGGGTGCAATGGTCCGGTGAACAGATCGCTCTCGCTCAGATCGGTAGGCGCAACACCAGGATAGGAGCAGGCAGATCCTATGGTAACTATTTTCTGAGCCTTGAGAGCAGCGGCAATCTCGAAGACATGGATATTCATTTTCATATTCTTTGTGAAAATGTCGGCTTGATTTTCCATGTCGAATGGCATTCCGCCATACACGGCTGCGGCATGCACCACAACATCAGGTTGGCCGAATACAGATAGGTTTCGAGGAGGGCAAGTGAGGTCAAACTGACTGCTGCGCGGTGCCATGACTTCATGTCCGGCGCGCTCAAGCATGGGTACTAGACGTGACCCGAGAAATCCATTGCAACCAAATAAAAGAAGCTTCATTTTAATTCCTTAAAATATGATCCATATAACTTTCGCACACACGATACGCTTAATGGTAAGCTGAATGCAAGCGAAACGTTCGATGAGAAGACGTGGAAGTCTTCAGGCTTTGGAATTGACGAGGTGCTTGCCAACTCTGAATAGTGGGCTGTGATAGCCATTTTCTCTTATAGTTTTTATGCTTAGTTCCCTACGCTGACCTCGGGCGAAGAGCACTATTTAATACAGATGGAATAAAACCAAGTTTTTACGGAGTGATCATATTATGCAATCCCCACCCAAATTGGCTATCACTCTCACCACGATCAACGATGGGCGTTTTCTTGATCGCTTTCGCCCCTTGCTTGCTGCTGGTGGGAATCGTCTCGCACTGGTGATTGCGGGTGACCGCAAAACTCCACCGGAATGCGCCAGTCGTGCCGCACGCTTGGTTGCTGAGGGCTTTGATGTACGTTATCTCGGGCTTGATGAGCAGGCTGATATTTTGGATGCTGCAGGACTGGCTTCACAGTTTGTACCGTTCGATTCGGATAATCGTCGTAATCTAGCTGTGCTGGAAGCATGGAGGTCTGGTGCAGACGTTTTTATTTCCTTGGATGATGACAATTTTCCGCTTGATCCACATGAATTCATCAGCTGCTACAGTGAGGTAGGGAAGATGCGGCGCCTGCCGGTTGCGCGGGGTGCCGGGCGATGGCCAAATGTCTGCGCTTTGCTCGACATTCGCTCTGGGTGGACTGATCAGCCGGTCTCTGTATTCGCCCGCGGCCATCCCCATGCGCGGCGAGATGGCCAAAGTATTGATCTATCGATCTACCCAGAAGAGCAAGCTACTGTTTTGGCTCATGTCGGGCTATGGGAAGGGCACCCGGACGTCGATGCAGCCACGCGCGCGGCGCTGGATCCGATCAGTCGCGCTATGTTGCATCCTGCGGTGATGTTGGCATCAGACCACGCACGGGCACCCATGTCGACACAAAATATTGCAGTAGCACGCGAATTGGTTCCTGCATGGTGGTACGTGCGTATGGGGCGGCTTGCATCGGGGCGGCCTCTCGACCGTTTTGGTGATATGTTTCAGGCATATTTCGCCTCCATGGTGATTGACGCGGTCGGCGCCCGCTTTGCGTTTGGCTTGCCGCTAGTGCGTCACGAGCGCAATGCGCACTCACTGCTGCGTGATCTTACCGGCGAGGTTAGTGGAATGGCGCTACTAGAAGATCTGTTGACTTATATTGAAACGGTGCCTGCCGCCACTAGTGTCGTGCAGGCATATCGCGCCATCGCTGATGGCCTAGTTGATGCCCTGCCTAATGGAGGTGGCATTCTTGGCGATGACGCGCTACGTTGGGCTGACGAAACAGCTCAGTCGATGCTGAATTGGACTGATGCATGTGAGCGCTTGAATATGAGATAAGCGGTTTTGTTGCGCTATTGAGCGATGTTGGAATTTTCTAGAGGTAGGCGCCTAGTTGGATCGCTCTGGTTGCAAAATATCTATGACCATTGTCCGTAATCGGATTTGAATTCATCTCTAAGTCATCACAGTAGGGAAATTTTTTGCCGTTTTTTTGGTGGTGAAAAGAAATGAGGGTGCTGCAGCGTTGCAAGAGAGCTCCTTCTTATGAAGGAGCATTTTTGATAATTACTTTTATCAATCGACCTAGTGGATACATAGTTGGCTTTTTTGCACTTTCTACATTCTACATCAACCGATCATGCCCATACTTATTGAGTTTTGATTCAAATTCCAATCACCTTTCCCTTTTTTCGCTCAGAGACTCTGCCGGATTAAACGGCTTAATTTACGGTATGTTAATTGGCATTATTTTTTTGATTAGATTGATCACAAAAGTTTTGTTGATTAACTTTACAGATTAAGGAATAAAAATGGCACTTTATATAATGTCGTTGCTTGGTACTGGCGGGGATATTTGGCCGGGGATAGTTATTGCTAAAGAACTAAGACGGCGAGGACATTCTGTTGTCGTGTTGTCTTACGATTATTTTAAAATGGACATCCTAAGTGCAGAGCTGTCATTTATATCTATCGGCACAAGTGAATCATATCTTGCAAAAATCACGCAAGCGAATTTTTGGGCGAGAAATAGCCATTCAAAAGCATTGGATGAGAACGGTTATATTCGACAGGCATTTCAGACGGAATATGAATATATTGCTTCTCGTCAATCAGAGCGACCAAACTTGGTTTGTACAAGGAATGCTTATGGTGCACGATTTGCGGCAGAAAAATTTGGATTGATGTGTATGTGCTTGGCATATTCACCTACCCAACTAGTCACAGCTGCACGGTTACCATACTCGCTTCCATATTTGAGTAGCTTACCAGTTTGGATAAAAAATATTTTGGTGTATCTTGGTGACCACTTCTACAATCAGCCACTAGTGCCAAAAATTAATATTTTGCGAAGTGAAGTCTCATTGCCTCCGATTAAGCGAATGCGTGAATGGAATTTCTTTAGCAATCCATCAGTTGCACTTTTTCCTGCTTGGTTTGACGATGTGAGCAATGTTGTTGAGGCAAGTGTATATCAAGGCGACTTCATTTTTTTTATGGATGATGAGAATGCGTTGCTGCCTGATGATCTGGAGGATTTTCTGAAGTCAGGAAGCAAGCCTATCGTATTCACTTTCGGTACTGGGATTGCTCATGTGGAAAACCTCTTCAGAGGAGCTGTATCCGCCCTCAAAAGGACAGGGCGACGAGGGATATTCATCACAAAATTCGAAAAAAATTTACCTGAGTCACTGCCGAATGAAGATGTGATGATAATCAACTTTGCGAATTTTTCAGCATTGCTTCCTCGAGTAGCTCTTATTGTTCACCATGGCGGTATAGGTACTGCGGCTCAGGCTATACGCGCAGGCATTCCTCAATTAATAATTCCCCAAGCTTTCGATCAACCTGACAACGCTTATCGGCTCAAATCACTTGGGTTGGCAGGGATTCTTGAAAAGCAAAAATTTTCGGTAAAGCGGTTGGAAGAAAAAATCGAAAAAGCGATTACCGAGATCAATATTGAAAATCTTCAGCAATTACAGCTGCACTTGCTTAAAAGTATGGGGGGCGAAAAAGTGGCTGGAATTTGCGAACAGTTTTTTGACGAAACAGTCGATTTTGATTCGTAGTTTAGGTTGCATCTCCTGCATATCATTTTTGCTTTGCATTAACTTTTCGTGGTTGGGTTTTGTGCTTTTATTTTTCGGTAGAGCATGCAGGAAATGGATTTCGTAACTCATCCTTCTGCTGGAGCCCCGTGCCTCATTTTTTTGGGCGGTAACCAGGAGGCGTGTACAATCTGTGCGTGATCAGAAAGAATTTTAGCTCGTGCATTTTTAGATTTACGGGGATGGTTTTTCGAAAAAAAGCAGTACTAGGAGAGCAGCGAAAAAATATTGGCTAACTATGTTTGTTGGGTTGCGAAGATGTGGATTGTTATCTGTTTCTTGCAGTCATAGAGGTAGCGAACTAGGTCGATAGCTAACGACTTTAGATTTTAAGGTAAAGTGACGCAGCATAGGATCAGTAAAGGGCTTCGGCCTCTAAGAGCAGAGGGCAGTTTTGGAGTTGGCACATTTGATCCTTAACTTGTGTCTATTAGGGTTGTCAATATGTTAAATGTCAGAGTTACATGTAAGCTGCAATTAAATGCTGTTGCTTATTCGATTGTAAATAGTATTGCATGAAAATCCAAGATCATGGACTCATTAAGTAAAGTAGGTTGTTCAATGGATTGCGCTTAAATATTAATTCGAATGTTCAGTACGCCATATACAAAAATTGGTTTAGATTCATTTTGCGTGAAGATTTCACGCCTATATCAAATTGAAATTGCTGAATTTATTTGTGAGTTCCGTCGTATTTATAAATATTTGGCCTAATTATTTTAAAAATACTATTTTGTTTTTTTATTTGTAAAAGGAAATGCATGATGTATTCGCTTTTGTTAACTAAGGGACGTAAATTATTTTATGTTGCTTTGTTTTTAGGTGTGGTATCTGGAATTGGGTATGCACTTATTTTTCCTGTTGTGGTGCATGCTCTTCAAATACAAAATTCTCATAACGGCTCTTCTCAAGATGGCTTAATTTACATTTTTTTAAATGCTTCAAATGAGCAGATAGCAATTCTCTTCATATTAATCTGCTCCGTGGCTATGCTTTCTAAATTTGCTGCAAGTAGCGTTACCAATTTTCTGGCGCAAAAATTATCTGTTAATCTGCGCAGGAGGCTTTTCAATCAGATTGTCAGCGCAAAAATTAGGGATGTTGAATCTATTGGTTCTTCAGCGCTATCCACATGTATTTTTTCAGACGTTATTAATGTGGTGGCGGGAACTATAGTAACTCCGACAATTCTTGCCTCTACTATAACCTTGGTTTGCATATTATTTTACATGGCATTTATTGATTTTGATGCACTAATTCTCGTGCTAGCAATAATGAGTGTAGGTTTAATAAGTTATTATATGCTTATCAAGGCAAGTGATCGTTTTCACAGAAAGAGTCAGTTGCATTTCGATGATGTATCTTCTGGTGCGATGGATCTTATATTGGGTGTAAAGGAGCTCAAGCTCAATGCTTCTGCTAGAAAAGAACACATTGAAAATATATTAGCTCATCATGAAGAGAAGGCCTCTAAAGAATACTTGAAAGGAAGCTCAATAGTATATGCGGCTAATATTTATGGTGAATCGCTCAATTTTTTTGCGATAGGGATTATGCTTTTTTGTTTTCCTTACATAAATCAGATTGATACACAAAGCCAGGCCGGATTAGTGATTTCCTTGTTGTTTGTCATGTCACCGGTATCCATAATTTTAAATGCTATCCCTGTACTGCTTCGTGGAAATGTTTCCTTTCGGCGCATTCAGGACATAATGGGTCGACTATCAGCTGAGATTAAAATAGAACACAATGATGGATTGAGCGAATTTTATTCAATTAGTTTGCGTAATGTAAATTATTCATACCATGACTTAAAAGATCATAAGGAAAGATTTGCGCTTAGAAATATTTCTTTAACCTTCAATCGGGGTGAGATTAACTTTATAGCAGGGGGAAATGGATCAGGAAAGTCAACGCTGGGAAAGGTATTAAGTACACATTACAGAATATCATCTGGGGCGTACTTGGCTGATGATTTTCCAATCACTGATGCTAATGTTGAATCTTTTAGAAGAAAATTAGGTGCCATATTTCCGGACTTTCATCTCTTCCCATACTTGGCTGGCTATAACGAATCTATGAACACCGAAATAAAGGAGTATTTGCATTTGCTTAAATTGGATAAAAAAATTTCGGTTAATAGTTCCGGAAAGCTTTCAACTATTAATCTTTCTACAGGAGAAAGAAAGCGTGTTGCTTTGTTTGTTGCTTTGTTGGCAAATAAAGATATATATATTTTTGATGAGTGGGCAGCAGATCAAGATCCTGAATTTAAAGTGTTTTTTTATCAGGAATTTTTATATCTTTTAAAGAAGATGGGAAAGATTATTATTGTTATAACTCACGACGATTTGTTTTTCAGTTTTGCAGATAAGATAATCGAAATGGAATATGGTGCTGTTAAGGCAATAAAAAAGGTCGCTGCTCAATCTGCTTTTGTTGAATTTTAAGTATTAATTGCAGGTAAAAAATGTTCCTGTGCTTTATAAGTATTGGCCTGATTAGATATTTTTTTGTAGATGGTTTTCTTATTAATTGAAAATAATTCAACACGTTTTTTATAAATAGAATTTTAAGAAAGAGAAAATAATCGGGAAGTATGGAGTCTGAAAATAAAAATCAATTTATTTAATGTCAAGAAATATATTCATATTGTAAGGATTGATATTTTCTTTCAGTTAGCTTCCTTATTAGTGGCTCGTAATATAACAAACTGTATGAGTTAGCTACGATGTCATGTACTGAAAATAGATTTAAAAAATTTTATTTTCCCACGGAATAAGTTTTATTGTGTGCTTAAAAATGGAAGAGGAATCTGTTGTGCGAAGCATTTGGATTTTTAGTAGCATGGGAAGTGTTGGTGACGTAGTGCCTCTATTGGCTATTGCAATAGAGGCAAAATTACGGGGACATGAAGTATATTTCTTAACAAATGAAAATCATCGAAAATTAGTCGAGGTGGAAGGCATATCCTTCAGATCAATTGCGCCTGCTGAATTGTCACAAGAGCATAGCCTTAATGAAATTTATAGATCCAGCGTCATCCCATCATACAAAGTGTCCTATGGTTTTGTAGAAGAAAAATTTAAAGAAAGCGCTCCAATGGTTATTATAAGTAGTAGTGAGTGCTCAGGGGCAAGCTTTGCGTGTGAAAAATTTAATATACCATTTGTCAGGATAATTCTGTCCCCTTGTATAGAGTGGAACTTAAATAATCCCATTTATCCAATAACAGAAATAAAAGGTAAATTAGTAAAATGCTTCACTCAGTATATAGTTGCTCCACTTTTATTCTGGATACATAAGAGGTTTAAATATCCCAAAAAGGAAATTAATTTGTTTCGAAAGTGCGTCGGGTTGCCATTAATATCTTCTTTTTCCCACATGGAGAGTCTGCCCAGAATCAGGTTAAGGGCTTACCCTGACTGGTTTGGGGAAAGGGCGTATCGTGATGAAGAATGTTGTATTGAGATTGGATTTCCGTTTTATAAACAAAATAACTGCATTGCAGTTAGCGAATTTTTAACTCATAAAAAAAAACATGGCTCCCCTGTCGTTGTTATTCCTGGCACCGGCGTTCGCGACGTCAAAAATTTCTTTGAAGTAGCTCTTGAAGCTTTGAAAACACTAAATATTCCAGGGGTATTTATCAGTAATATCGCAAAACAAACACTGCGCGAGGTTCCTCTAGCTCAAAACATCTTAATTCTGGATTATGTCGACTTGGCGCAGGTGCTTCATGAGGGGTTATTGCTTGTCCACCATGGAGGCATAGGCTCCGTTGCTCGCTCGATAAAATCTGGAGTCCCGCAAATTATATGCCCTATTCGCTTTGATCAACCTGACAATGCAAGTAGGGTTGTCAGGCATGGCTTAGGTGTATCAATCAAAAAAAAGCACTTCAATAGGACAGCGGTTGTTGATGCCATTCAGACGGTGTTATCAAATGACGATATGAGAATTAAGGTTAAGATGGCAAGAAAAAAAATTGAGTCTGAATGTTCTGCGAAAAAAGCATGTGATCTTATCGAAAAAGCTTTAAGTGGCTCATGAATAAAATTAGCGGGATCAAACAAAATATATTATTTGGTTTGAGTGATGTTTAAATACTCAGATATTGTTTTTAAGAAAAAGAGTTGATTTTCCAATTGCGGTGCAGTTGAATCTAATTTTGATTGTTTTTTGTGTTGTAAGTTATAAGAATAATTGCTCCAGCGAAAATCAATATGTCTGCAACGTTAAAAGAGTAGGGATTATTGATGCTGCAGCAGCTGACATTGAGGTAATCGGCAACGGCGCCATAGACTATACGATCATAGGCATTCCCGAGTGCCCCACCGATTACAGTACCGGCAGCCAGTGGCAGCACTAATCCAGACAACTTGCGCGCCCATATTGCTAAAGCTATCGACACGGCGAGGCTAAACGTCACCAATATCCAACGAGCATCGAGGCCGCTAAGGACGCCGAAGTTTACGCCTTTATTCCAAGCCATCACTAACTGAAAATAAGGAGGCCATATCGAGATGGTGCCGACTGAAATGAGATCATTCATTTCGACAATGATCACCTTAGAAATCCGATCGAGACCAAAAGCTAATGTGGATGCCAACAGAACCAGCAGCGAAGGGTACCTTTTGTTTAGTGGCTCGTTAATCGTCTTTTCCCCCATGAGAGTCTTTAGATGCAAGATGGTAAGCGGAGTTATAGGTTTTTTGCAACGTTTTTCTGGATGGCCGCAGGTGGTAGATCTTGCGGACTTGTACGTGAAATTGATGCTTTTAGTGTTTAAACGATGACCTAGTAGCTTTCGTATGATGCAAATTTCAAATTCTGCTCTCTAACAAATGAATTAAGCGAATAAAAATGAGGAAAAATCCTCCATCTTTAGTTCTGTACCATCAGCGGACTCTTATATATTGATGTAATTGCAAAAACGATGCGGCGATTCTTAGTTTCCAGGCATACCAAGACTTATTCTGTGGTACTTCGATGTGTTCGGTAAATAATGTTGCTGTTATGCAAGATGCATAGCGAATTGAAAAATAAGGCCATAAAAGTTAAGTAAACGATAACATATCCAAATAAGGGGCCAAGCAATGATAACACTCACTAATGTTCATGCAGTCACTGCATGTACCAAAGGGTATAAACTTGCATGTGAACGAAGGTGAAATGGTCTCTATCATGGGTTCCTCTAGTGCGGATAAGTCCACCAAAGATTATTTTCTCACTAGGTATGAAATATAAAACGTACTGAAAAATCCGCCGCAAGGTCGCGGAATGAATTGCTCGGTTTTGTCTTTCGATCCTTTAATTCTTTTCCCTTTAAAAGTTTCACCGGAAATGTAGCTCCACCGCTCTGCTATCAAGATGTGAGTCACAAAGAGCGTTAAGCCATATTTAGAAATGGTAGGTCTTAGTGCTCGCGCATTTCATCGGCCCAATGAGCGTTCTGTTGATCAAAAGGAGCTTTTGCTATCGTTCGAGCAATGGTTACAAAATCTAAGGTAGTATTAGCAGGGTGAGCCAACAGGTGCAATAAAAAGTAATGCAACCAAAGAAATTATGGTATCAATGAAGCAGATGAATACTGCGGGCGATGCCATATCATAGTTACCCACGAGCTGGGCGTTGAAAGTCTAATTTAACGCCAGGTAATTTTAAAGGGCGGGCGTGTTTTGGATGGTTGGATGGATAGTCCCGTTAATAATTATGATATACAGCTGTTCACGCAAATGAATCGCACTTTGTAGTGCAAGATAAGGAAAAACACTAGGTTAATGTTATGGATGGTCTACAGGAGATTCTCTACACCTTACGTCAAAATAAACTACGCACATTGTTGACGGCTTTCGGTGTGTTTTGGGGCACCCTCATGCTTGTTTTGCTGCTGGGCGCAGGTAAGGGGTTGCAGGATGGTGTCTACGCCAGTTTTGGCACGGAGGTAATGGATTTTATTGTCGTATACACCGAGACAACTTCTCTTCCTTATAAGGGCCAAGGTATCGGCAGGCATATTGATCTCACGCATACTGACATGGCTGAGTTAAAAGAAAAAGTCCCTCATATACGATTTATGGCTGGTGATAATCAGCGCGTTGGAGTTGCAATAGTTCACGAAAAAAGGAGCGGCAGCTTTGAGGTGCACGGAGTGCCAGATGTTTACTTCAATATCAAAGAAGATCTTCCGTTAAATTTCGGCCGCATCTTGAATCCCTTGGATCAGCGTGACGCACGCAAGGTAACCATCATTGGAAGTGTCGTAGCTGAACGAGTTTTTGGGAAATCCGTAAATCCGATTGGTGAGTTGGTGCGTGTAAATGATGTATTAATGAAAGTTGTGGGTGTGTTTCACGATAAGGGTAATCGGGGTCGGGACTCTGAGCGAATATATATTCCGCACACTACCTTTCAAAAAATGTTTGGCAGTAGCAATGAGATTGGTGCAATTTGGTTACGACCTACAGTAGGTAGCGACGGACTTAAGCTTGAGTCAGATGTGATTAGGTTGCTTCAGCAGCGCCACAATGTATCACCTGATGATAAGCGTGCAATTCGTTCTTTTAATATGGCAGAGCCTGCAAAAATGGTGAATGGGTTATTTATTGCGATAAATTCGCTTATCTGGTTTGTAGGCTTAGGTACCTTAGCTGCGGGTATCGTCGGGATTAGTAACATTATGATTATCACGGTAAAAGAACGAACCCGTGAGATTGGTGTTCGTAAAGCGCTAGGTGCAACGCCATTTAATATTGTATCTACATTATTAATGGAATCTGTGTTAATTACATCGGTGGCGGGTTATAGCGGTTTAATTTTAGGTGTAGGTGTATTGGAAGTTATTGCTTTTGGTTTGCGCAGTGTAGGTGCGGAGTTACCTTTTTTTCAAAATCCTGAAGTTGATTTTCAAGTGGCTGTAACCGCCATTATTTTATTGGTGATGGCCGGTGCGCTGGCGGGTTTAATGCCGGCTTTAAGAGCATCGCGTATTATGCCTACCGAAGCTATGCGTGCAGACTAGGAAAAATAATCATGATATTTGACAGGGATAAATGGCATGAAATATTTTTAACTATGTCTCAGCATAAATTGCGCACTGGACTTACCGCCTTTGGTGTTTTCTGGGGAATCTTTATGCTCACCATCTTGCTTGGTATGTGCAGAGGTTTACAAAATGGCGTAACGGAAAACTTTAAAGAAACCCCCAATTCGGTTTGGATATGGTCCCAAGGCACCACTCAAATTGCTTATAAGGGGCTTCCGATAGGAAGAAAAATAATATTGACCGTTGCTGACATAGAAGCTATTAAAAAAAATGTAGCGAGCGTGGAAAAAATATATGCGGCAAATAGTTTAGGTATATGGGATGGCGCTCCAGCTTATACGGTCTATAAACGTAAAAATGGCAATTTCTCTATTCAGGGTACGCATGCTGGGATGGCAAATATCTATCAGCAGAAAATTCTAGAAGGGCGTTACATTAACAAAATTGATGATGATCAAAGGCGCAAGGTTGCTATTATCGGCAATAAAGTACGTGAAATGCTATTTGCGAGCGATGAAAATCCAATAGGAGAAAATATCACTTTGGGGGGGATTAACTTTCAAGTAATAGGAGTGTTTAAATGCACCACTAAGGATCCCAATAGTAGGGAGGCTGAGCGAATATATATTCCAAATGACACTCTCAGATATGCCTTTAATCAAGTTGATTGGGTGGCTAGTTTTGTCATAATACCTAAGCAAAATATTCATGCTGCTGTGGCAGAAGCTGAGGTAAAGCAATATTTGAGTGAGCGGAAAAAATTTGATGTAAAGGACTTTGGCGTTTTAGGTAGCTTTAATTTGCAAAATGAGTTCGACAAGATGAACGGCTTGTTTGCAGGTATCAAAGCCTTTAGTTGGTTCGTATCTATATGCACAATTTTAGCTGGTTCTATAGGCGTTGGTAATATCATGCTTATTGTTGTGAAAGAGCGCACTCGCGAAATTGGCTTACGCAAAGCATTGGGAGCTACACCCGTATCTATTATCAGCATGGTTGTACAAGAATCAGTATTTGTCACAGCAATAGCGGGATATTTTGGTTTGGTTTTTGGTGTATTGATTTTGGAAGGTGTTAATAAATTTATAGAAATGGGAGGCGGCGATGGACGCTTGTTTCGTCATCCCTCAGTGGACTTTACTACGGCCTTGATTGCTTTATTGGTATTAGTATTGTCTGGGATTTTGGCATCCTTGATGCCAGCGGCCAAGGCCGCTGCGGTTAATCCCATAGTTGCGCTTCAGGACGAGTAGCGCAAAAATGTATTTCAAATATCCCATCCTGAAAAACCCAATTTACGCCAGTAACGGTGGTGGGCGTAACTAGCCTCACACATGGAATGCCATAAAAATACAGATACACAAAAATAGCCGTATCTACTTTGTGAGATTGAATGCCGCTATCGGCAGCAGCACGTTCATCTGGTCGCCTGCAAAACCCTTGAAATAATTGCGATTGAATATTTTAAATGATCAATGACCGGTTCAGTGCCCACACTTGCAAAGGCGTTTGCGCATTAGCTCTTCTATTTCTTTGTTATTACCGTTGGTATTGCTTTGTGCTCTGAGAATAGGAGTGTAATTGATCTAGCTTTTCTTTATAAATCTCGATCACATAAAGCTGCAATAGGTCAGACGGACAGGCGCTTCAATTGCACCAAGGCCACAGCAGGGTGTGTCCATCGTACTCATTCGATACAAACACTAATGCACCAAGGATTATTTTTGAATGGCGCGTACTGGCAATTGACACCTTGGAACCAAACATGTATTTCTTATGATATTTAGCATAGGCGTTTGTAAGAATAAGTATGTTGAACTCGGCGAATAGCCGGACCGTTCTGCAAAAGGGTAAGTTTTTATTCTGTCGCCTAATAAGAAAAGTTTCCATAATCTTCTCCCTCTTATATAGTGATCTAGCCAGCAAGCGATGAGTTGTGTGCTAGCTGTATTTTTTATTTCCCCGAGTCTTCATTTGGTAGAGAGTTTTCAAGTAAGCAACGCAATCCAAACGTGGAAACTTTGCCAGAAGTTTTCTTATCAACAGGGGTTTCATCCTCCTCTCCACTAACGTACCAGACGGATACCTCTGGATTGGCTATTGCTACGATAAGTGATACTGCGAAAAATATTTTTGGCCCAAATGGAAAAATGATCGGACGGAATTCATTTTTTATCCCTTCCATCAATGAGCGCAAGGACATAAAGATCAAGGCGGGTTTATCTACTTGATAATTAATAATATTTCTTGGTTCTGTTGCACCGATAACAATATCGTTATGTTGAAGTACTTGATCCTTATATTCAGCTTCCGGAGAGTTCGGTATATATATAATCCTTTCATTGGACTCAATGTATTCGAATGCTCCAAGTGCCTTATCTTTCTCATACCCCAGGCCCACAATAACGGCAATAGGTATGCTTGGAAGACTAGCCCATCCGGCGAATTCGGAATGAACTGGTGCTACTCTTGTATTCGGTTGCACATCAAAAGATGGAGGAGTGCTGTATTCAGCCAACGTGTAAATTATGGACAATTCAATATGATGCCTTGCACTTAATTCCCGCAGCAAAAAACTTAAGATTGAGGCCAGGTTTCGTCTATGAATAGAAGATACATCTATACATAGAGATAATGTTTTTTTATGTTCTTTAAGTTTAATAACTGAATCTAAAATGGTTAGGCATTCTTCAACAGAATTGCAAATTTCAAAATTTGATTTTATGTAATCTTCTTGAACAGATGGGGCCAAATTCTTTATAGAACTTAGATAGGCTATTTTTTTGCAATCGGGCGAAGACTTTTCCAGAAGTTTTCTGGATTCCAATGATCTTGACTCTTTGCTCAAGCATACAATCGCAAAATCATACTTTTCTGACTCTTCCAAGATATCGTCTGAATTTATATTAGTTACTTTTGATACCGAATATTTATTCATATTAGCGACCCCTGCAGAGGAGCCTTTTTCGCTTCCCTTGTTCTAAGAATGGTTGAAAGCGCTATTTCCTTGGTTCCTCGCAAAGGTAACTTGAGTTCCGGTGCCAATAAATAGGCTAATCTAAAGCGCAAGTCCGTAAGCGAGTGAAATTGTTTTGTATCACGGTTGTCGGATAGACATACTATAGCGCCATGGTTAAAAGCAATTTTCAATATGTTCTCTATCTCCAGAGAAATACCTTTATCAACAACGAAACTCAATGGCATCTCTTCTGCAAAATCGTGTTTGATTATTCTTTCATGAAAATAGTCACCAATATCCTTCAACAACGTAAAAACAGGATTTTTAGTAATTAAGCCAACCTGTTTATGTTCTTTCGCCAATAGCTTCAGCATTGCGCAATACGAATCGGTAGTAGTATTGATCTTTTCAAACTGAACAGATTTGGGAACGGTTCTTAAGTTTCTGTGACGAGTCTCGGAAAGCATCGTATTTAACATGCCGATAAACCAGCGTGGATTTCCTTCACTGATGGTGGCGAATGCCTCCCATCCGGTGTAGAAGTCTGAGAAATTTTTAGGCGCTTTCGGCACACCCGTATCACCGATAAACGCTTCTCGAAAAGCAACAAGTGGTGCAATTTTCCTAATGATGCTTAGGTCTGAATTTAAATTGCTAGCATCAATATCTTTTTTAGTTAAAAAATCCTTAAATGATTTGTCCTTTTTTTCTAGCGATATGAAATAGGCTTCCCATTTTCCATTCCAGTCATTCGATTTTGGTGTGTCGTCTTCTTCACTGGATGTCACATCAGCATAAATCGACTTGCCAAATAAATTTTGAGCCTGTTCTAAAATGTTCGATGAGGAGTCGTCGCTAGATATTTTACTGGCTAATAATTTTGAACAAAACTTTAAGGTGGCATTCTTATCTTTGTACCAAAGCGTTACAGGTTTATAATCATTGATAGGGTCTGAATTGAAGCTATCTAGGTTAATTTGCGTGTGATGGCCGCATGGTGCGAGTGCTATTTTATAGATTATTTTTGAATTGGTTGATCGCAGCTTTGCCATTATCACTTTCTGAAGATCAAATGGGACAATTTCAAACTCGTCAAATAATAAAGCCCATCTGCTATCTCTTTCGCCAATCGCTTCATCAAAATACCCTAAAGCTGCTTCTACGCATTCTTCAACAGGAAGGTTGGCATATGGAATTTTTTCAAAGAGATCTTGCACGTTATGTCCGGGCATGTAGACAAGTTCCCGCGCTTTATCCTTAATTTCGACCATGCGCAATTTCAATGCTTCACGGAGGCCGCTAAACGATAAGCTAACCCCTGTTAGCCGCCATAGCCTTGTAATTTTTTTTAAGACTTCTTCTTGGGCGGATTTTGTTAAAGTAACAACTTTATAATCAGCATGCGGAGCATCTTCTGTGAGTGTGAGCCGCGCTTCCAGTGCACTTATACATGCTTGAAAAACACTTGTAATAAATGCTGCTTCAGAAAGTAATTTGTAACAGTCAGGGTTTAACTTTCCATTATCTTCCAGTGAATCTACCATCGCACCCCAAGCAACATCTGAGGGAACATAGATGCCAGTATATTGGATTGCATTTCTATAATTTTCCGCGTCTGGATGGGACCATAGTCTAAGTGCTTTTGGTTCCAGCATTCTTAATAACGTAGTTTTTCCGCTTCCACGAGGGCCAATCAATAAAGAATTCCACACGCCAGCGAGATCATCAAAGTGTTCGGAAGTAACAAACGAATCAACGATATTCTTTAACTGCATCGTTTTCGCGTTAAATGATTCTAAAAACGCTATTGGTTTCATCTCATTATCCTTGCAACTTCCACCGGCCCATTTTCATTGCAAACTATGTTCAAGTTGTATCTATTGTTTAAAACCTTATTGGTCTTATTAAAAGTTTCGGGAGGTATGAATTTGAGATCGGATATTTGATCTCTGACAAATCGCCAATCGACAGGAAATTCTTGACTAATTTCAGAAATAACTTTTGCAATTTCTTCTGGGTGTTTTTTTGTTCCAAACCCACAACCATCCCAAATTCCGTTTTTAACGCTAAGTGCCTTTTCCCATCCCTTTCTTTCAAACCAATTCCAAGCATTGACCGTACACGATATTCCACCCTCTTCGCGTAGAAATATATCTAGAATATAAAATTGATTATCAGCTGTTACACTGCAAGAAGCTAAACTCGCGGAGGAGAAAATGAAGCATTCATTTTGATGCGTAATTTTGGGGAAGTGTTTGTGACCATGGCAAACTACCCAATCGCCACATTTATTGAGATTATTCAACAATATCCCGCCATTGTGAATCACATCATAAGTTCCTGAATTATTGTCCTCCAATGGAATAGGGCTATGGTGACACATAGCAATGTTAATTTTTTTTGGGGCGTCGCTAAATTTTTCGAGTTCTTTTTCCAGCCAAGATATAGTTGACGCTGCTATGCGTCCTCTCTCATGTTCCTTTGCTTCTGTAGTGTGTCGAGCACAAGAATTCAGTACAACCAATCGAAATCTTTCATCATCGTCATAAATGACAAAATCGGCTCCGAAATAATGCACTCTGTGCGTATGAGCATTTTTATGATTATCTTTGTTGTACAGATGCAGAGGGTAACATGGATCAAGTTGCTTCAAATTTTCAAATAGATCCGTTGCATGCTCCATTTCTCTCGGGCTTTTTGCGCCTTCTTTTGGGCGGGAGCATACATCGTGATTACCTGTTGCGGCGGCCAATATGTCGCAGCCCATCTGTTCACCGAGGGATACATGGGATTGCCAGGCAACTTTTAGGGCATCTGAATTGGCATAGGTAGTGATATCCCCCAAGGACAGCAGAACATCCGCTGAAAGCTTTTCTTTGGTGATTAAATCCTGTAGTTGTTTCCAAAGATTTTGTGGATCTCCCATCTCATTTATATTGAGCCACGATGGTGGAGTCTGTGCCTTTTCCTGTTGGTAAAAATGGGGGTCTGAAATTATTGCAATTCGAATCTTAGAGTTAAAATCCATATGAACCCGATTATATTAATAATTAGTTAATAATATTTCCTTTGCAGCATGTCGTTTTGCGATATCGCACGACACTGTCCGCTGAACGTCAAAGGAACGAACATTCCAACCTTTGAATAAACTGATGAGCTCATCTGAATGCCGATAGGAAAGCATTATTTTTGCGCCTCGCTTCGATGCTTGATTGGCAGCGCGTGCCAGTCTAGAGATATCCTCTTCTCCAAATGAACCTAACCCGTACTCACCACGATTTCGCTTGGTAAGATCCACATAAGGGGGATCAATATAAATGAAATCTCCTTTAACTGCCTTATCTATGGAAACACCAAAATCGGCCTCGACCAGGCTCGCTTTCTTTAATCGATTTGCAAACGCTTTAAAAATATCCCAACTAGGAATTCCCAAGTGACCGTCGCCTCTTGCAACATTAAAATCCCCGTTAAGGTTAGTGCGGTATACGCCATTAAAACAAAATCTATTGAGATAAACGAATCTAGCGGCTCTTTCGATTGAGTTTAGTGTGATCCAATTAACTTGCCTTAAAGAATAGTAGAACTCAATATTTGAGGGCATCTTTGAAAGCATTTCCCATACCGCTTCCGGATGGTTTTTCACTTGCTTGTAAGCTTGCATCAAATGTGGATTTAAATCCGAGAGTACAGCCTTTTTAGCTTTCATCTGTAAAAAAAGAGCGCCAGAACCTACGAATGGCTCATGGTAAACGCCCGAGCACTCCCCAAGTGCCTGATCTAGAAGAACTGGCAATAATTTCTTTTTGCTTCCCGCCCATCTCAAAATCGGAGTGAGGCCAGGATCGCCTCCGATTATTACCGGCTTGACCTTTTTGCGAGTCTTCACCAGCAAATCGACAATCGGAGAATACTCAGCAAATCCTTTTCTTAATGCGACACCCATGGTCCATCTCCTAATGCCTTCACCAAATTGGTAACCAGCCCCGCCTTAGTTGGACTATTACCAACAAATAGTCTGATAGTTTTCTTCAATTCGTCGTCCTCTAGGGGGTCGTATTTATCCCTATCATAAGCATCAACTGATGCATGAATGCATAAATCAAGAAAACTATTGGTGTACGGTTCGTATTCATGGCTGAGCAACCTCGATAGGTGTGGCTGGCTAATATTTAGCTCATTAGCTACGAATTCCTGCGAATTTCCGCTCTTTTCCATCCAAAGATTGAGATCACGGCATATATCCAATTTGGGGCGATACATGATTACACCTGATTCAGTTTATGTATTCATACATTATCTAATGCCGTCGTGAGGATGTCCAGTTAGAGGTGTTAAAGAAGAGGGTAGAAATTGAGAGCCGTTTGAGTTGGCGGGGGATGTGACATGGTTTGGTAATGTTGATGTCGATGTGAAGCACTGTATGTAGTGCTTCGAGTGGCTTGTTGGCCCCTATATACTGAAAAAGCCTAATATTTAATCTTGAGGTGTTTTAGATGCAGCTGTATAGTCAGCCAGTGGTTATATGTTAACTGCTTGGTGGGGAGGTCGGGATAATGTCCATTTAAAAGGAGTGCACATGCGTGTTTAACATTTCTGCCACGTTTTTTCAGTCAACAAAGAGGTTTGTCTCATGAGTATTAAACCTGGCCTCAAGCCAATTGCAAAATCCACTGGCAAAGAAGACAAAAGGCAGCGTGTAACACCAGAAAATAAGCCTAAACACAAGGAATTAAAAACGCATAAGCATGAGAAATAGTCTGACAGAGAATTCCTATTGCAGTGGCGGATGAAACACCTGCGAGTTAGTGTCAATAAAAAAGCACCGATTTGGTGCCTTCCATTCTTGTATATCCAAAATTACTTAAATATTTCAGCGCTGAGGTTCTGTTAAAAAATTATCCGCTGAATGCGTCTCCAACCCACGAAAATACCCCGGAAAGGCTACTTAGTAATGCATCACCAAATAGGTAGTTTATATACATCAGAATTGCCCATGCGCAAAAAAGTATTGCGATTCGTGTATAAAATCGGTTCTTGTGTGTGTTGAATATAGCTTCAGCACGATCTGGGTCTTCTAGCCCGTGCTTGCTTGCATAAATCTTTTTAAAAATAAAATAGCTGATAAGAAATGCGATACAAAATACTGAGCTGGCCGTTAGTAGTTTGGGGATGTTATTAACCGCCCCGGAAATATCGATGGCTGAATTATTTATGACGAATTGCCGTCCTAGTATGAAGTAGAATAGCCCCATGCATAAACCGACGAGGACTTTGGATTTCGCCGACACCAGCTCGGTGATTCCATGCATTTTGTCCATTTTGAAGTTGAGTGCGTCAGAGGAGGATTTCAGGTCGTCGAATCTCTCTAGTTCCCGGTCAGCAATATCCGTCGAAAAAATTTCATTGTTTCGGAGTGATCGGATGAGTGCTTTGCCGTATGCAATGATGCCGCAAGTGTCGTTTAAAAAGAATTGATCTTTGTAGCGATGGGAACGATTACTTTTGATGCGATTTAGTGAGGTAAGCTCTCGCTTTAATTGACACACAAGTCTTAAGCCTGCTTCTGATTTTGCATTTTCGTCTGCGCCGAGGGCGACGATCGTGGTAAGTGCATCCTGTTTGGTTTGATGATGCTTATGAATATGCAGTGCATATTTTAAAAAGTAATACGCCTGCCTGGCGATGATATACCTGATATCTGTGCGAATATTATCTTTAACCGATTTAATCCAGACTATCCCATTTGCCTCAATGCGGAATTCGAACGAGGCAAAAAAGTAAGATGTGTCCAGTTTATCTATTCCGGTTTGACCGGAAACAATTTTTTCAAGCTCCGACACATGGGTGTTCATTTCGCTTGTCAGGTCGTCGAAACGGTTATTTTCATGTTGCCCAAGTCGAAGGTTAATTCTATCTCGCTCAGTTGCAATATTTCTCAGCTCATGACTGAGGCGATGAATGTTCATCTCCATGCGTTCGGCATAGGAGGAGGGTTCTGCGCCGATAGGGTAAATGGCGATGTGCCCGCGCAGTGCGCGCTTGTCCATTGAGAGCGAAGGTGTCACCTCGGCGGAAACCAGAACTCTAAAAAGTCCATCATCGGGATTAAATGTTTCAGAGTCTCTCCAGTCCACTTTAGATTGGAGAAAGATTTTTCGCTCGTGAGAGTCGCGTTCTTTTTTTGTCGATTGATTGACGGAGATGTATTCTCGATCCTGGGATTTTCCGACACTGAATGGTCCGGATATGCCTACTTTCATCAGCCCGAAGTCCAAATGTCCATTCAGGCAGGGTACCCACCCCATGTATTCCCAATTATCCATAGATGTCCCAAAAAAAAATCCTGCCTGGGCAGGATTTCCAAAAACAGTATTATTGTTGAATTAGTCGAGGCGGTTATACCAGGCAGGCGTATTCTTCTGGTCTTTGAGGACGCCAGCTTTATCTGGGGATAGCACCATACCATGACAAATACCTGAACCGTAAGGGACGATTCCGGCTTCTCTAAATTGCTGCTCGGTGGCATGCATTCTGTTCTTGCGCCACAGTGTGTAAACCTCGGCGGCTAACAGCGAAAAAAATACAATCGATATTGCTATAGCAAATACACTCATCTGCCATCACTCCTGTCTTTAAGGCTTTTTATTATAATTGTAAGATTAAGATATAAACGTCCTTATGCAAAAACCATTCCGTCGGGCATGGGTCGCCCTTGGCAAAAGGCGCGGCATTCTCACGTCATTAGTGCACGGTGTCAACAAGTAGTTCCGCTGAATGTCATTGGAAAATCACCGTTGTGCAAGTATGGACAAAGGTAGCGGCACTTTGCAAGTTACACGCTATTACTCTTTGGAATATCATTAAAGTTACTTTAATAATCAACGTATTACTGATGTATATTGAGGTGGCTTCTCCAATAAATGAGAGCTATTTCGCCTTACTGTTTAAATTGCCAGTAGTAGAAACAAAAGCGCTTGCTCTTCAAGGGGTTATAACAGCGCATTTTGAATCTTTTTTTGTTGGCGTTTAAATTATTGTGTTGATGCAGTATTTCAGCATCAATTTTAGGCGTATTTTTACTATGGTTTCTAATGCCGTGTAATAAATTGTAATGGCCATCATAGCGTACAAAAATATTTCGTCCGTCCGGGCAAAGTGCTCGCACTACTGAAATACTGTTGTTTTTTGTGGTCCGATGACATTTTTACCCCTGTACATGGGTTTTTCAGCGGTGTTTCATCCTTTTACGTGTGGCGATGGCTTCCTATGTATTTGGTTGCTGTCTTCCAATAACGGCCAAAGAATCAATCTGGTTAAGTTAATGTCACGGTTTAATAGGTCTGCAAGAAACAGCCCTATGGTGGCTTCTGCTGACCACCAACGCATTAATTTACCTGTTTGGTTCCGCGCTTTAAGATGGCCATCCTCAAATATCCAGATAGCTTGCATTTCACTTACCTTACACTCTTGGTTCCAACTGAGGTTATGATCACGACGATGCCGGTGCAAATGGGACGAATAAAGATAAAGAAGCCACCCGTGGTATGGCGTCCAAAAAGCGAGTTTCACTCCTTATTGAAGCCAAGGCCCCTGGCCGCAGGTAGTTAATAGGGCGAGGGCTTCCTCTCAGGCAGCTTATACGAGCGAACATCACTTCGGGCTCTAAACCTTAGGCATCAACTCCTGTTGCTGTTGCACGTACTAGCCCTAAAATTAAGATTTAGTTCGACCTTGGTTGTTTATGCTCACGACTGGGTATCGATAATTCCACATTGAATTGGTGATTACTGGCTAGGCAGTTTAGGCTAAAGTGCGGGTGAAAAAGGCAGTATTCTGTCCTTGGCGGACGCTCTGATAAGGGAAAGAGCGGAGTAGATACTTTTTGCTCTTTCAAAGTCGATATCACAATCGCGAATCTTCTCATTAGGCCTTGCCAGCATCAGACATTCGCGCATTTCGCTTGGTGAAAAAGAGAATTCTTCAGTAACTCCTGCTTTGCGCTTCAATCGCGCATCCAAATAATTGCAAGCACCACAAATCAGTGTGGGAGAAAAGCGTTCCCGCCCCATGTCTGCCCCATGATCGTGGTGTGTGTGGAGTCCTGCTTTCCAGCCGATACTTCCATATCGAAGTGCATTTGAGCCGACTCGTTTACCCCACTGCAATATTTGGCGCTTGCTCCGGTTGCACACTGGACATTGCCAGTCATGGCTAAGCCCGCTCCACTTCACATTGCAGTGCATGCCATCGTAAGAAGCGTATTCTTCATCTGTTGGGTATCGAATCATTTGGGATGCCTCAACAAATGAATAAGGTCTTTTTCTAGAAGAGTGTGCGGATAAACAGATATACCAGTAATGAGCATGTGGTGAAAACTGCAAT
>CAIOHY010000096.1 GCA_903858205.1 uncultured Cellvibrio sp. | reverse complement strand
CAACTGTTCCCAAAGTATTCACCAATGCACCAAAGTGACGACGCAGAGAAGAGAAGCCCCATTGCGGTAAATAGGCTTGAATTTTTTGCAGCTGTTTTATTTGGTTCGGAGTAAAGCTCCAAACGTGACAATTTTTTAAACGGCGGCGAATATCTTTTACTGAGCCTGCAACTGCTGCGCGTGAACCATATAAAGTTCCCAATCCTGTCCATGCAGAAATTTTTCGCTCTTTCGCAAGTTGTGTTAAATAATGTGCGCGCGCTTCACCGGTTAAGGTTGATGCTAAAGGCGTATCGACTTGAGTGGAGAGAATGCGGCAATCGTTCATCATAATAATGCCGCCGATACCGGGAATATCCTCTGCAAGCTTATTTAACTCCGTTTGACTATTGATAAAAGCCTCATTACTTTTCCATTCAAATACCAAAATGCGTGTGGCTTCCGGTGAGCGCGCCAATTGCACGCGTGCTTTGGTGACTATGCCGAAATTGCCTTGTCGCAATAGACCCGCCCAGGAATAACCGGTGCCCGCGTTCCAACGCTTGGCCATCTCGGGGCAATTTAAATCCTGATAGGTGTGACGAAACCCGGTGCCATTACCCCAGTAACCTTCCAGTTCACTAATCGCATCAAAGTGGTCGGTAATTGGTGTTAAACCATAGCCGCCGTCGAGTGCGTTGCCGAGAATATTGCCGTTAGGGCCAACGCCGGTAGTAGGCACTAATAAATCCGCACCGCTTTTTTTAATTGCTGCATGCAAATCGGCTTGGGTAACGCCCGGTTCAATTAATGCGGTAGACGATTGCACATCGATATACACGCGGTGCAGTTGCGATAAATCCACAATAAAACTGCGGCTATCCACCGGTAGCGAAGTACCGTAACCAAAATTACGCCCGCCGCTAATCGGCCAAAGTGGCACTTTGAATTCATTGGCCAGCGCCAACACATCTTTAATTGCATCCACTTCTTTAATGACAATAGCGCCCGCGGGCAGCCGCTGGCTCGCGCCTGTGTCTGCGCCATAATGAAAAGCCGCTTCCTCGCGACTCAAAACTTTGGCACCGGGAATACGTAATACTTCGCTGAAAAAAGAGGTAGTCATGTTCATCTTCCTTTCAAATGCTGAATGACAAAAATTGCTTGAAGAGCAAAGGTGGGATTGCTACTGCGCGCACCAAAATGTCAGAAAATTCGACATGTTTGCGGCAGTCAGGCAAGCATCAGCAAGAACTATGACAAGTCTGATTTTCTTATTGTTTTCAACAGCTTTTCTTAAAAAAGTCTTGATGTTGTCGCGTTAGTTGTCATGATTTTGGCGTTGTAATGAGATTGGGGGTGCGGGTTTACACCATAATTTATGGGTAATAGTGAAAAAATAAAAATAGATGGAATGAATAAGTTGGCGTCAAAAATATAAACTTTTTAACAAAACACAACGGTATTTAGTTGATGTTCGCGGTTAAATTAAAGCAGTGGTGATAAGCTAGTTGCCAAGAAGTTGCGTATTTAGGTGCCAGTCGCAAAGAGGTGAAGACAATGAAATACGGCATAGTCAAAATCGTGTTATGCGCTGCATCAGGCGCATTAATCGCTTGCGGTGGTAGTGATTATTCTGCCCCTGCATCCATAAGCAGTTCCTCGGCTGAGAGTGTGGTTGTCAGTTCGTCGGTGGCGAGTTCAGCTGAGTCCAGCGTTCAAAGTCTGACATCGTCATACAGTTCAATGGAGAGCCGCAGTTCCTTTTTGGTTACTTCGAGTGTGACTTCTAGTTCAATTCCCAGCGCTAGCCAGTCTTCTAGCGCCACGCAGTTGGAAATCAATGCGTTGTTTAATAAAGGTGGCAGTATTGCTCCCTTTGGTTTTGTAAAGGTTAATGCGGGTGAGACTAAAACATTTAGCGTGCAACCGGACCCCAACTACAAATTAGCGGGATCGCAAGGATGTGCCAGCCGGGTAAGTGGTGATCAGGTTATTGCTGGGCCTATCACCCAGAATTGTGTAATGAATGTCAGTTTTGTGCGAATAGGTTCGCTAGCAGACCAATTAAAATTAACTGACCGTGGTTTGATTCGTTGTATTACTGAGTTGGAAGACAAGAGCGTGACAGCGATTACAGCCACATCGATTACGGAATTAGTGTGCGGCAATTTATTTGATCCTGTGGCGTCCTATGAGGAATTAACCTTATTCCCTAATCTGGAATCGCTTTCTCTGACCAGTATCCGTTTAACTGGCTCTTGGAGTTTTGGATTTTTTCAGCACCTGAAAAAACTCAATCTGCAAAACAATCAACTCGAATCTGTTGATGTGAGTCAAAATAGCAAATTGACGCATCTGGATTTGGGTGAGAATCGCCTCACGCAAATTAATTTGGCACCGCTGGTGAACTTGACAGAGCTTTCTCTGGATAACAATCAGTTAAGCGCGATAGATTTGTCCAGGAACACGCAATTAAAACTGCTCGATCTTGAAGATAACCAATTGCAGGCTTTACAAATTGCCCATCTGAATCAGCTGATTCAATTAAATGCCAGCCGTAATCAACTAACCAATTTAGACTATAGTAAAAACGTGAAGTTGGTGGATTTGGTAATTGGGTGGAATTTATTTGATGTTGCCAACGTCAGCATGTTGCCGGAATTGGCAGTCTTGAACCTTGGGGCGCTGAATCTCAAACAAATCGACCTCAGTTCAAATAAAAAATTAGTTGATGTGCGGTTAATGGAAAATAAACTAACGGCATTGGATGTCAGTATGTTGCCGTTATTGACGAACTTGTCTGTGTATAAAAATCAGTTGTCCAATGTGGATTTGTCATTCAATACCAAACTGACTGATGTGAATGTATTGGATAATCGTCTAACCGGTTTGGATCTCAGTAAGCTAACTGACCTTAGGCTTCTGTGGGCAACCTACAATCAAATTACCCGTATCGACTTATCGAATAATACGCAATTACAGTGGGTACTATTGAATGAAAATAAACTCACTACAGTGACAGGTGTAGAAAAACTTAACAAAGACGTTGAGTTGGATTTCAGAAAAAACCCACTGGATGCGGCGACTATAAGTTATTTGTTTAATTTGTACGATAAGCAGGGATATAAGTATTTATCGTTTTAGCCGGTAAATGGGGGGGGAATCATTTTTCAATTGGAGATAGCGGCTTATGGATTAGCTGCGCTAGTCTAAGACTCGCGCACGCGGGAATGACGACCAGATGTTTAAGAAGGGAGTCGTCATCCTCGCGCAGCGGGAATCCATAGCGGTGGACTCTAGGTCAACTCAGCAAATTTTCCAACGTACGCTCATAAATTCTGGTTAATGTATTCAAGTCCTCAGCGCTAATACATTCATTCACTTTATGAATAGTCGCATTAATAGGTCCAAGCTCTACTACCTGCGCACCGGTCGGTGCAATAAAGCGCCCGTCAGACGTACCACCGGAAGTGGATAGTTCAGTATCAATTGCGGTTTCCATTTTGATTGCATCCACCACGGCATTAACCAGATCGCCACGCGGCGTTAAGAACGGCTGTCCGCTTAAAATCCACTGTAAGTCGTAGTTAAGTTTGTGCTTATTTAAAATCGCTTCAGTGCGGTCACGCAAAATCTGCTCGGTCAATTCAGTGGAAAAGCGGAAATTAAATACGACTTCTACTTCGCCCGGAATTACATTGGTAGCGCCAGTCCCACCATTGATATTGGATACCTGAAAACTGGTTGCCGGGAAAAATTCATTGCCATTATCCCAATGCTCGGCCGCGAGTTCTGCGAGGGCAGGGGCGAGTTTATGGATCGGGTTGTCGGCCAAATGCGGATAGGCCACATGGCCCTGAATACCTTTCACTTTCAAAATCGCGCCGAGTGAACCGCGGCGGCCATTTTTAATCACATCACCAACGACTTTCGTGCTGGAAGGCTCGCCCACAATGCACCAAGTCATTTTGGTGTTCTGTGCTTCCAACCATTCAACCACTTTCACTGTGCCGTTAATGGAAGGGCCTTCTTCATCGCTGGTGATCAGGAAAGCGATGCGGCCCTTGTGGTTGGGGTGCTGGGCAATAAAGTTTTCGCACGCGATCACCATACACGCGAGCGAGCCTTTCATATCGGCTGCGCCGCGCCCATGCAACATGCCATCGATAATTTGCGGCTCAAAGGGTGGATTGTCCCAATTGGTTTCAGGCCCAGTGGGAACAACGTCTGTATGACCTGCAAATGCGAGTATTGGACCTTCAGTACCATCTGATCCCGTGCGTATCGCCCAGAAGTTGTCTACCTCACCAAAACGCAAACGAGAGGTTTTAAAGCCAATCGCTTCAAGGCGGTTAATCATCATCTCCTGGCAGCCATCGTCTGCAGGGGTAACCGAGCGGCAGCGGATCAGGTCAGTGGCGAGTTGCAAAGTGGGGGTTAACGCAGCAGTCATGGTGTCATCCAGCAATTTTTGGGCATCAGTTGGGGGAAAGTTCGCGGGGAATTTTACGCGATTTTGCTCTGGATTCGATGACTCCTGCGGATAAAAAAGCCCCCGCCGCACATTGAGCCAGGTCTGCGGCAGGAGAGGTGCATTAACGGGACTGAATTAGTTGGGCGGGATGTTTTGATCCCGCCCAAGGTTTAAGCGGCTTTGCTGGTATCAGCATTGTGTTGGATCAAGTTTCCGCTGTTGTAAATGGCGATGTTTCTGGGTTTCATCGCCTCCGGAATTTCTTTTACCAAACTGATACTTAACAAGCCGTTATTGAGTTGGGCACCAGTCACTTTTACGTGGTCGGCCAAGCTGAACTTGCGCTCGAAACTGCGAGTGGTTATGCCCTGATGCAGATACTTGCGCTCCTCTCTACTGCCTTCGGCTTTTTTGCCGCGTACATCTCGTCCTGAAATAGGACTCAGTGAGCAAAGAATAGCAAATAAGAAAATCTTGAATGTAGAACATTAATACTGCCAATCCTCATATGCCAATGGCAATTTATT
>CAIOHY010000095.1 GCA_903858205.1 uncultured Cellvibrio sp. | reverse complement strand
TAGCCTTGCCGATATGTTTACCCGTCAAATCACTTTTTTAACGGAGCTTTGTCAAAATGCACAACGCGCGGGGGCTACCCGTATTCTCATTGGCTACGATGAAGAAACCCGTCATCTTTCGATTGACGATAACGGTTGCGGATTTTCAGATGACGGATGGGAATCATTTTTTACTGTGGGTCGCAGCGGTTGGAGTCAAGATGTCATCACCGAGCAAAATCCTTTTGGGATAGGTTGCGCGGCCTGTTTGTTTGCTGCCACGGATATTTCCATTCGTTCTGGCTGGTATCAAGTTACATTTACCACTGACAGTTTGTTGGCTGGGGGTGAAGTTGAGCGGATCAAGTGTGATGACTTTGTTCAAGGTTCGGTCATTACTTTGAAAGTAAACCCAGAGCTGAATATTCAAGATTTGCTCACGTCAGTTCCAAAAGTTTTCGAGGCATTTACCCTGCCGATTATTTTAAATAATGTGCCGGTGAAACGGCCATTGGCATTGGATTCCGATAACCACCTAATTGACTGCGAGCTGGGCAAAATATTTTTGCTCTCCAATGAAATTCCAAAAAGCCGTGGTGCGGGTTCTGTTCGTGGACTCAATATCGGTTTTATTTTGCAAGGATTCAAACTTACTAATTCATCGGATTTTCCAAAGGCGTGGATTCACTTACATGCTGGTAAGTACCGCAGTCGAGTACCTGATCGCACGTGTTTGGTGGGGAATGTAGGGGAAATCAAAGATACCGCTGCTAAAATTCTCGCATCCATCTACCGGCAACAGTTGGTTGACGTAATGGAGCAAATCGGATTTGACCAATTTCTTGTGGATCATTGGTTTGAGGCAAAAGCCTACGCACCTGATTTAATCAAGGATGCACCGATACCCGGCTATCTGATTCTCTCTGAGGAAAATATCCCTTATGCGAGCGCAGAGGGTTATTGTAATACTCCCTACTGGTACGATAACACCCAAGTGAAACTCATCTCCAAAGAAGAATTGGAGGGTGTTTTGGTTTTCGACATGGTTTCTGTGTATGGCGCAGCGGAAGATGGCGATCACTCATTCACGGTAGGGAATTATGCGTTTTTAGGAAGTAATCATTTTGTAGATTCAAATGATTTACCCAGTGACCATTGGTTGCGAGAAAAAATCATTGATACAAACATTCAAGATGATAATGCATTGACCGCAACGATTGCGCCAAAAGGACAGATTACCGAGTTCAATGTGTCCACTGCAGGTTTCTATAATCAATCCATCGTACTGTGCGATTCATTTGATTTTCACGTCACCGGATTAAAAACCATTACCGGCGCAGACGTTGATACATTGCCTGTCAATTCTGATGATGAGGCGATTTGGTTTGCAGGCTCGATCTACATTCCAGCCAAACGAAATTGCTTTGAGGCCGTGTGTCGCCAAGCAATCAATTTTGACCGTTCAGAATGGAACGATTTTGACCTTGACGAAGATTATTTGGAGAAAGTCGTTAATGAACTTTGGTCTGTGGTTCGTATCAAGCGTGGTGGCTCTTTAAGCGATTTGTTGAGCGAGATTATTAATAGCCATAAGGCAGAATTGAATGTACTTGCTGATGGGTTGTTGGGTAAGGAATACACCCTTGCTTTTAGCACCGGTAGTGACCATGAGCCTGTTCAGGTCTGCATAAAAGAAGTTGGGTTGGCAGAATAGAATTTATGCTGGGGGGCATTCCCCCAGCAAATCGCTTTTTGTCGGATTGCCTATCGGCAAACCTCGTTAATGAAGTGGAGTTGAAGGTTCCGCTGAATTTCAATCCCCCTGCCCTCCCCTTTTGATTTTTCCCGCAGAGTTGCGCCATTCACCATATCGCATACGTTGGCACTACCAAATAAAACAACATGATCTATGAGGTAGCAATAATGACTTTCGAAACCCAAGCAGCTTGCGATCAAGCAACAAACCAAACCGGCGCAGACACTGAGTCTACCCCTTCATTCCCGCATGAAGCGACCTATTCGGCTGAAGACAACAAGATCCGAATTTATTTTTCGTATTTCCTCGATAAAGAGGAATATCAGCGAGTCAAAGACCTTTCTTTTCAGAACGCGCCAAAACAGGGCTGCCACTTCGCGGTATGGTCACCAGAGCGTGAAGACTTCGCGCTTGAGATGGCCGGCGAAATTACACCGGAAGGAACAACTCTGGCAGAACGTGCAGCAGCGAAAGCCGCGCGCCTCGATGATCTGTCAGAGAAAAACGCGCGCAAAGCCAACAGTTTTCACTCAGCAGCTAATGCGATTTCTCAGCGTTTTTCATATGGCCAACCAATCTTGATTGGCCACCATTCCGAACGCAGCGCACGACGTGATAAGGCGCGCATGGAAAGTGCCATGACTCAGGCTAACCGTTGCGCTGGTATGGTCGAATATTGGAATTATAAGGCCACCGGTGTTGAACGCCACGCGAACTATAAGAACCGTGATGATGTCCGCGAGCGCCGCATTAAAACGTTGCTTGCAGATTTGCGCGGCTATCAGCGCGACCTAAACGAAAGCTACACGGCGATTAAATTCTGGGAAAAAATCGAAAAGTTAAAAGACCAGGACGCGGAAAAATTCGCTAAGGCAGTCGGCTATTATTCGGGCTTAGGTAATTTATCCCCATTTTCTACTTATTCAAAAGTGCAAGATGGAAAAATGACGCCCGAGGAAGCCGTGGAGGTTTCGCTTGAGCACCACTACAAAATTGTTGAGAGCCAGACTAAAAGCCGTTGGATCACTCACACCTTAAACCGCTTGGCCTTTGAGCGCGCGATGCTTGGCGAAGTTGAACGTTTTGATGGCGACCTAACGCCCGTAATCCTTCAGGCTTTCTTGCGTGAGCATGGCGCAGACAGCCCCAAAGCTGCCCCTTCAGAGATTGGCTTTAAGGCTGTAAGCGGTGTTTATTTTCCAGTGCACATTTGCGCAGATCTGGTGACCGAATTGGATTTATCAGCGGATGCGTGGCGCGATCTGATGCAGGCCAGTGGCTACGAAGTACCATCGAAGAAACCGCGCAGAGCTAGCACCAGTGAAAAAGTTGCTTTGCCTTTAATTAATCCTACCCGTGAAGATGCCGAAAGATTGCAAGCGCTTTGGAATGCTCGCATGGCTAAAGCGGTAGAGGGCAAGCAACACGTCACCGCTAAAGCGGCTGCGATCAGAGAGCTAACACAAGCCCAATATAGCGCAAATTCAAAAGGTACTTATTCACCCTTTGAAACTATCGAACTTATGGCCAATGGTGATGAGGTCAGTATGAAATGGGATTGCGGGGTGCGCGTCAAAACAGGTGAGGCTGTATGTCGTATTCGTGTATCAAATGCAAGCTCAGAAACTTATAAGCCCGCTGCAATCGTTTTAATTTCTGATAAGCCGGGCAAATCTTTACCTATCAACTGGGAGGAATAATTGATGGACAAGTCTTTATATAAACGCCCCGATAAACCGACGACAATTCCTGTTAACAAAAGAGCGCGAGATTTCGCGCTCGGAAACATCGACTCGCCAACGTTATTGGCAGTTCATGCAAGCACCGAATGCCATGTAACCCCGCCGAAAATCGGCGGGAGTATGGCCGATTATTTAGAGCTTGAAAAAGGAATGAGCCTTATAGAGCCTCAGTGCGGAACCGGCAATCTTATTGATGCTGTTTTGGATTACGAATCCGATTTGATTATCACCGGCGTAGAAAAAAATGTGGAGCTATTCCGCGCTTGCCAACAACGCTTTCACGGTAAAAATATTTCATTGGTCAATGAATGTTTTTTTGAATTTTCAAAAACTTGTCAAGTGCGCTTTGACCGCATCATTACAAACCCGCCGTTCAAAAATGTTAAGGCACATATTGAATCGTCGTTATCTCTGTTGGCTCCCGATGGTGTGATGGTTGCACTTGTTCCGATAACGTTTAGTCACAGGAACGCAGAAGATTTGGAAACGCTCGCGCGAGGGGATTTTAATTG
>CAIOHY010000094.1 GCA_903858205.1 uncultured Cellvibrio sp. | reverse complement strand
CAAGCTGATTTTTCAGCCCGAGACGGGTGCCTACAAAGAGGCGGGCGGATTTTTAACCATCCTTAAGCAGTACCCCAGCACTTGGGATTGGGAGCATTTCTGGGGGTTCACGGCCTTTTTGAGTCTTGCCCTTGCCTTTCTAAACGCCTTACCCATTCCGGCCTTAGACGGAGGGCATGCGGTTTTTGCCATTATCGAGTGGGTAACGGGGCGCGCTCCGAGCACCCGAGTAATGGAGGTTGCCCAAATGATTGGGTTCTTTTTGCTGCTTACGCTTATTGTTTTGGCCAACGGCAACGACCTGCTCAAGGCCCTTGGGCTTTAGCGCAGCGCAGCACAGCTGCTTACAACGAGGCGCTAGTAACTAGCAACTAGTCGCTGGGCCTTAGCCGAGGGCTACGTCCAGCGACATCATGACGGCAAAGCCCGCGATGAATCCGAGGGTGGCAATGTCGGTGTACTTGTCGCGCTGGGTTTCGGGAATCACTTCTTCAACGACTACATAAATCATTGCTCCGGCCGCAAAGGCAAGGGCGAAGGGCAGCACCGGCTGCATGTAGAGTACGGCAACTGCGCCAATCACTCCGGCGACGGGTTCGACAATGGCAGAGAGTTGTCCGTACCAAAAACTGCGAAAGCGCGACACGCCCTGGCGGCGAAGCGGGAAGGCCACCGCAACCCCTTCGGGGAAGTTTTGAAGACCAATTCCAATGGCGAGGGCAACGGCCGCCCCGAGGGAGGCTCCGTCGATTCCAGCGGCGTAGGCACCAAAGGCAACGCCCACGGCCAGGCCTTCGGGAATGTTGTGTAGGGTTATGGCCAGCACCAGCAGGGTCGTTGGCTTCCAGTCGGTTTTGACGCCTTCGACTTCAGAGGGGCCAAAGTTGATGTGCAGGTGGGGAATCAGTTTGTCAAGGCCAAACAAGAACAGGGAGCCGGCAAGGAATCCCAGCACCGGCGGCACCCAGGGAATGTAGCCCTGAGCCTCCGACATTTCGATGGATGGGGCGAGCAGGCTCCAGTAGCTTGCGGCAATCATGACTCCGCCCGTGAATCCGAGCATTCCATCGAGTACTCGGCGCGGAATTTCTTTGAACAAAAAAACCAAGGCTGCGCCCGACGCGGTGACCAGCCAGGTGAAGGTGGTCGCCAAGAAGGCAAGCAGTACGGGATGGTATTGGCTAAGCGTTTCTAGCATTGTATCGCTTGATGGTAGGTTTAAAGTTACGTCGCGAAATTTTGCCCTAGGTTTGCCTTATGGTGGCAAGGGTACAGGCGGAATTTGACCTTCCGGAGGGCAAATCAGTTTTTTTTGCGAGTGATCTGCACTTGGGCGCACCCAATGCTGTGGCCAGCGCAGAGCGCGAACGCGCCTTTGTAGCCTGGATGGATTCGGTGAAGCCCCGCGCTGCGGCGCTCTACCTCGTCGGCGACGTTTTTGACTTTTGGTTTGAATACCAGCATGCCATTCCCAAGGGCTTTGCCCGCCTTCAGGGCCGGCTGGCACAGTGGTCCGACGAGGGCATTCCTATTTATCTGTTCACGGGCAACCACGATCTATGGATGCGTGACTATTTTACCAAAGAGTTTGGTATTCAGGTATTTCACGAACCCGTTCGCCATGTTTGGGGCGGTCGACACTTGGTTATAGGCCATGGAGACGGCCTTGGTCCGGGCGACAACGGGTACAAGCTTTTAAAGCGGCTGTTTACGTTTCAACCCTTTCAAACGCTGTTTCGATGGCTGCACCCCGACCTTGGAATTGGCTTGGCGTCTTGGCTTTCGCGCGGCAGCCGGGCCCGCACCGGGCAGGAGGACTATGCGATGAGCGACGTCCGCAAAGAGGCAATTTACCTTTGGGCTGAGCAAGCCCATGCTGCCTGCCCCGCCGACTACTGGATTTTTGGCCACCGGCACTACCCTGTGAAAGAGCAGTTTGCGGACGGCCTGGGCACCTACGTGAATTTAGGCGACTGGATCAAGTGGCGAAGCTGGGGGGAGCTGAATGCCTCATTTAGGCTGGTATTTGACTAATCGGACCATGTTTGGTCTTTTAAGAACTGAAGCACGTTGTTATTAGTATATTTACTACGTATCGTACAGAAAATAGTCGTATTACGAGAAAATTGAAAAGAAAATATGTTTAAAAAACTAATCCCAGTTTTTGTCCTCCTGTTTTGTTTTCATTCGGCAAAAGGGCAATCTACACCGCCGCATCCATCCTTGCTCAAGGATCAAAAAGTGGAATGGATTTCTAATCAGTTGGTTGTGCGATTCTCTGACAACGTGAAAGTTAGGTTCAATCAAAATTCACGGACAGGAATAGCCGCTTTGGATGAACTTTTTGATAAGTTTCAATTAGTTGGAGCAACACAGCTTTTCCCAATTCAAAAGCAAATTCCCGATAATGCCAAGAGCTTTACGACCTATACCGGTCAAGTCGTTAATTACCCGAAACTGACCAACATATACGTTCTTACGTTTGATTCATCATTCGCACAGAACGACATTTTCACTTGTATTAATGCCTTTCAAGCCAAGAAGGATTTTGTTCAGTACGCCGAACCAAATTACTTATTCAAAATTGACACTGCGCCCACTGACACTTTATACCAATACCAGTACAATGCGAATCGAATGAATGTCGATAGCGTCTGGTCAATTATGCAGGATAGCGGTGTGACCGACAACAATATAGTCATTGCTATTATCGACACGGGAGTCGACACGACCCATGCGGACTTACATGGTAAGCAGTACTTCAACATGATTGAAGTCAATGGTTTGCCCGGGGTAGATGATGATAACAACGGGTTCATAGATGACCGGAGCGGTTGGGATTTTGTCAATCTAGATAACAATCCCGCAGATGATAATTCACATGGCACCCATTGCGCGGGGATTGCGGTAGCAGCGCATAATTCAATCGGAATCGCTGGAATTTCAAAGGGCGCGAAGTACATGCCCATAAAGGGGCTTGAGAGTTCTGGGGGATCATCCGCATCCGTTTTAGCACAAGGGGTAGTTTATGCGTCAAACAACGGTGCCGACATCTTATCAATGAGTTTTGGTGGATACGGCCGTTCATTGGCGCTAGAAAACGCGTTGGCTTATGCATATGCATTTTCATTGCCCGTTGGAGCGGCTGGAAATGATGGGTTGTGTATTCGAAATGACGGCTTTCCTTGTCCGGACGGCCGTTGGCCGGCCCCAATGTATCCCGGCGCCTACACGTTTGTCCTCGCCGCCCAGGCTACCCAACAGAATCCTGGATGGAATGGTTATCGAGTGTGGTTTTCCAATTATGATTTTGATGGCCCAACATACACCGACTATGGTGATGAGTTTAACTATGAGGTTTATGCGCCAGGAACATATATTTTATCCACGATTCCTGGTGGGGGATATACTACACTCAGCGGTACTTCCATGGCATGTCCTGCTGTTGCTGGTAGTGCTGCTATGTACATGGCCTTTAGACCAAGTAATACTAAGGAAAAGTTATTTATTGACTACATAATGTCTTGGTATGATGTTAATGGCACATTTACAAAGAATCAAGGTGGACAGTTTCCTAGCATGGATTTATACAAGGCAATTTGGCCAGATGAGCGGCCTTTAGTTTGGGCCAAGTCGTTTAGTGTAGTTGATTCAGTCTATGGAGATGGGGATGGAAAGCTAGATGCGGGGGAGCGAGTTTTTGTTCGTGTTGATGTTAAAAACATAGGTTCCCAATCTGATAGTATTCAGATTGGGTTGCGGGTCTCACAATTTGAAGATCCCACAATCATTGATTTAGTTGACTCTTCCTCGTTTATAGGAACGTTGAGTCCGTATGCCTCGGGCTCGAACAATACGAACATGTTTGAGCTCAATGTCGATAGTAATGTTGTCAATGGGCGGAACATGTCTTTAAATGTTTTTGCTTGGGTGCCCGGTGGAGACACTACATCACAGGATTTTGTGCTTCAAGCGCAATCTGGTTGCGAGTTTAACGGTATTTACCCTGGAAAGACAATTTGGTCTCCTGATTGCGGAATTATTGTCACCGGAAATACGTTCTGTGACACCTTAATCGTTTTACCTGGGACGGTAGTGCAAATGGATGGAAATGTGGGGATTGCGTACAATCATTTAGTTTGTCAAGGAAAACCAGACTCTATGATATTGTTTACTAAAAATTTTAATGACT
>CAIOHY010000093.1 GCA_903858205.1 uncultured Cellvibrio sp. | reverse complement strand
ACGCTGGTATGGGTAAAAGCAGCAGGATTGATGATGATGAAATCGATCCCTTCTTTGCGGGCATCGTGAATACGGTCAATTAGTTCGTATTCGGCGTTGCTTTGCAGGGTTTGCAGGTGATGGCCAGCCGCAATAGCGATTTGGGTCAAATTGCGATTGATGTCATCAAGCGTAGTTGCACCATAGATGCCTGGTTCGCGCAGCCCCAGTAAGTTAAGGTTGGGGCCGTGAAGTACCAAAATGGTTGCCATTAACTGTGATCCTGCGGTGATTTTCTGGTTTTATGCTGAGACTCGCGTCGAACGCTCAAGTTCAGCTTGCCGGGGATTTCAAAGTAGGGGGAGTTTGCCGCAAAAAGCAGGATATGTCCACGATACCCGCGAAATTTTGTTTAGATGGCAGAAAATGCCTGCATGATTGCAGAAGTTATTCGTGAAGGTATTAAAAGTAGGGCTGGGAATGGTGGTTTTGTTCGATTTTCCCCGCATCTTGCCCCCATGTTAGCGGCACGATACGGGAAGTTAGGATAAAATGTGGCTATTTGTCGCCATCATCGCCAAAAAATGGCTAATTAGCGCTTATCTGCGCCTTTCAGTGTGTTGATAAGCAGATCTGACGTCAATAGCTGTGGGAGAATGATGGCTTTTCCGCTGCTATTGGCTGGGAACCAAAGGTAGAGGGGGACACCACTGCGACCATATTCTTGCAGAAGTTCAGTGATTTTCGGATCAGTGTTCGTCCAGTCCCCTTTAATTGTCGCCACGTTTAACGCATCAAAAGTTTGCTCTACGCCCTGTGTGTGAAGGGCGATTCGCTCATTGGCGAGGCACGTCAGGCACCAGTCGGCAGTCAAATTGATAAACACCGGGCGGCCTTCGGCGCGCAAGGAGGCAACAAGCTCCGGGCTATAGGCTTGCCAACGGCTATCAGAAATGGCTTTTTGTTCGTGGCTTTCGCTGCCTTGCCACACCAACATCAGGGCGATTGCCCAGCTGGAGACGATGCTGATCCGGCGCACCAGCTGCCAGAATCCACGCGCCTCGCGCCCCAACAACCAGCAGCCAAATGCGATGGCCACAGCACCGGCGCAAAGAGCAGCCATCCCGCTCACACTGGTCTGGCGCCCGAATACCCAAAGTAACCAGATGGCGCTCAAGTAAAGAGGGAAGGCGAGAAATTGCTTGAGGTTGTCCATCCATGCGCCGGGTTTAGGCAGACGCGCCGCCAAGGCCGGCAGATAGCAGAGTATTAACAGTGGCAGTGCCATGCCGAAACCCAATGCGGCAAACACGGCAAGGCAGGCGATAGCAGGTTGAGTCAAAGCAAAGCCCAGTGCGGCGCCCATAAAGGGCGCGGTGCAAGGGCTGGCGACCACGGCAGCCAAAACACCAGTAAAGAAAGAGCCGCTCAGACCGGATTTTTGGGTCAGGTTTTGGCCTGTACCCATCAAGCTGCTACCGAAATTAATCAGGCCGGACATGCTCAAACCCATCACAAAAAACAAATAGGCGAGTGCGGCAATAAGGCCTGGCGATTGCAGTTGAAAGCCCCAGCCGATCGCTTCTCCACCTTTGCGCGCAAGCAGCAAAGCAACTGCAAAACCCACAAAGCACACCACAATCCCGAGGGTATAGGCCCAGCCATGAATCGCCAGTCGCGCGCGGTCAGCCGCCGCCAAACTCATTACCTTGATCGACAGAACGGGAAATACACAGGGCATCAAGTTAAGAATCATTCCGCCCAGTAAGGCAAACAAAATTGCTTGTAATATCCAGCCGGAATCGGTGGTGGAAGGGGCGGGAGTCGTCGTGGATGATGCGGTGGTTGGCACAGTGGTAGGCGATTGTAAGGCTTGGGTCTGTTCGGTTACCGACGCGCTCACGGGGTCAACACTCAGTGCCAGTTTTTGTGGGGGATAGCAGAGGCCTGCGTCAGCGCAGCCCTGATATTCCAGTTTTAGGTTGAACGGTTTGGCGATACCGGACAAGTCCAAACTGGCTGAGACTTCATGGTAATGCACCATAGTCTCGCGCTCGAACAGTTCGTCATACTTCATCTTGCCTGGCGTATAGGTCGGCGCAATCGCGATACCCTCATCGGCGCGGAACTTAAAGCGCTCTTCATATAAGTAGTAACCATCCGCAATCTTCCAGTGCAGGATCAGCTTGCCTTGCGCAATCGTGTAATCCGGTTTAAATGCCTCTGCTACCGGTAAAAACTCATCCTGGCCGGTCAAGAGTGTTGAATTTAGTGAATTGCTGCTTTGAACCAAGGGGGCTGCTTTGGGGGCCAGAAAATCATCGGCAAGGCTCGCTTGCGCGAGTAAGGAGCATGACAAAACGAGAATTATCGCCGCGAGCAGAGGTAAAGAGCGAAGCGTTTGCGGGTGCAGATTAAGCATGGTATGAGGAGCTTCCCGGTCTGGAATAGGGGTTCGTGAATAAGTAGGTTGCAAGGCGAGAGGTGCTCGGCACTGCGACTTACAGTAACATACGGCGCCTTATAGACAACCGGCAATGAACAACATTCTATCCGAGGTAAGATTTTTGTTGTGCGCAGATGTTCGGTTGGTCGCATTAAGATGCTATGTGTGTGATTTTTTCAAACATTCAGTTCAAGAGAAAAGGTGCTATGGGTAATTCGGTTGGTCGCAGTGGAGTATTGATTGTGTTGGCTTGCGCGCTCAGTGCCTGCCAGATCCCTTTTTACGCTAACCAGAAAAAACAACCTGCTCCCGCACCTGCGCCCGTGGTGCAGCCAAAACCGGTTATCACCAAAGAACAGCAGGTCGTAAAGATGCTGATCCTCAACGGCGAATACACCTTGTCGCAAAATCAGTTGCTCACGCCAACCAATGACAATGCGTACGATTATTTCCGGGCGGCACTCAAGCTTGATCCAAATAACGCACGAGCCAAAGGCGGGTTGCAAGGTATCGTGATGCGCTATGTGGATTTGGCTCGTCAAGCCGCTGCTCGAGGCAATTATTCGCAAGCGACGACAATGCTCAACACGCCCGCATCGTTGACCCTAATAACTTATTGATTAAAGAAGTCGCTGCGGGGCTGACTGAACAAATTAAATTATCTCCGCCGGTTGAGCCTTATCGCGGTGGCGCTAACGAATATTTGCTTGATGCCAGTTTGCTAGGAAAAGATGATCCCCAAATAATCACCAAATTGACTGAGATCGCGAAAAAACTAAAAGCGACCAATAGCCTCGCGATGATTATTGCGCGAACAGATATCGAGGGGCGCTGGATTTACCAAAAAATGCGCGATGCAGTTCCAGGTTATCGCGTGCGCGGTGATATCAAATTAGGTAGCCCCGCACGCATACAGCTAGTGCCTGCCGCCCAATAAAATTCTCAATTTCATTACACTGACCTTGGTCTCTTTGGGCGTTAGTCACGCGTAATGTCTTTAATGATGCGGCAAGGGTTACCTGCCGCAACTACTCCCGCTGGAATGTCTTTAGTGACTACGCTTCCTGCGCCAATCACTGAACCTTTTCCAATTGTCACGCCCGCTAAAATAATTGCGCCACCACCAATCCAGCAATCATCGTCAATCGTCACTGCTGCGCAAAATTCTTTGCCAGTTGCGCGTTCAGCTGGATCAAGCGGATGTGTAGTTGCATAGATTTGTACACCGGGGCCGAACATTACTTGGTCACCGATGGTTACTTCGGCGCAATCCAGAATCACGCAGTTGTGATTGGCATAAAATTTTTCGCCCAGAAAAATATTGCTCCCGTAATCGCAAAAGAAATTGGGTTCGATATAGGCGCTGGAGACCTGGCCGAACAGTTGTTGGTAAAGCGGTTTGCGCGCTTTGGTTTGGTCGGCGCGCAGCGCGTTGAGTTGTTGACAGAGTAGTTTGGCGCGTTTGCGCTTGGCAATTAACTCGGGCTCAAATGGGTTTACGTCGATAAAGGGATTCATGTATTAGCTCTCGTGCGGAGGATATTTTGCGGTAGAATGCCGTAAAACCCAGCTGCAATCATAGAGCAAGCCCATGAGAACCAACGATATTTTTCGCAAAATTGTCCAATCTTTACCCTTGGATACCCCGCAAATTCAGTCACTGTTCGCGCCCTCGGATATTGACCTTAGCGATAAAGACGTAGCCAATCTACTGAAGACCGACTACCAACCCGGTTTTGAAGCTATGCCGGAATACATTCTCATTGTTTTTCTGAATAATTTGATTGATCAGGAGCGCGGTAAAAAAGCCGATGCTGTTGCGGAAGCTATTGAGAAGCACGCTAAAATTTCCAATAACGATGTGCTGAAAAAATTGCGCATTGCATTTGTATTGCATGAACAGGATTTGCGTGATGCACTCAGGCTGGTGACTATTGAGCTGACTAAATCAGATCTTGCCGCACTGTTTCGCAAAGCAGGGCACGAACATTACAAAGCCTGTGATGACGAACTGGTGTTGGATTTTATTGAAGGTATTGGTCTGTTGTTGCAGCAGAAAAAAGCGGGAGCCTGATGCAATGAGCGCGCCTGCTGCAGACATGAAATTTGTAGCTGATGTCGCCCGCTGGCTGAATGAGGTGGTGATAGGGCTAAACCTCTGCCCCTTTTCTGGCAAGCCGACCCGCGAAAATCGCGTGCACTTTTTTGTCAGCAACGCCACGGACGATGAGATGTTGCTACAGGATTTGCAACTACAGATGGAATTGCTTGACCAAAAACCAGCATCCGAAATCGAGACTACACTGGTTATCGTACCGCATCATTTGCAGGATTTTTTTGATTACAACCAGTTTTTAAATTGGACTAATCAGCTGCTCAAGCGCAACCGCTGGGTTGGTGTTTACCAGCTCGCGACTTTTCATCCGCAGTATTGTTTTGCCCACGCGCAACCGGATGATTCGGAAAACCTCACTAACCGCGCGCCTTATCCGATCTTGCATATTATTCGCGAAGCGAGTTTGGAAAAAGCGCTGGAATATTTTGCAGATGTTGAAGAAATACCGGAAGTGAATAAAGCGCGGGT
>CAIOHY010000092.1 GCA_903858205.1 uncultured Cellvibrio sp. | reverse complement strand
GGGTTTGGCATTGATGGAGACCTGACCGACAAGTTCCTCATAAACGCTAAACACCTTTTGGCACCGAAGGGAATAGCACTTTTTGTGGTAAACCAGTTTATCCCAATGGAACGGAAAGCCGCACCGCTATTCAGCCAAATCAAAGTCCTCATTGATAATGGCAGCTTCAAGGTTATCCAATTGGGACTTTGATCGATAATTATGGTGATAAAACAACCTAACCGAATGTCCACACAATGCATTTTGGATAGCGAAAATACAGCTTGCAGGATTAATAAACAGCCTTGAATTTATTGAGGTTTTTTTGCGGGAAAAGTTAACGAAAAGGACTAAAAAACGGTTGACCAACCAAAACTGCCTCTATATCATGCGCACCACTTCCACATAGGAAGTCACCGTTCCGCCTTAGCTCAGTCGGTAGAGCAAATGACTGTTAATCATTGGGTCGCTGGTTCGAGTCCAGCAGGCGGAGCCAGATTTAAAGAAAAAGGTCGCATTTATGCGGCCTTTTTTGTGTCTGTACTTTTTGTGTTTAACGTTTTGTGCTGTTAAAAGGCACTTTTATCCACTACCCACCTTGAGCGGAGCATCCCATGTTTAAAGTTAACGAATACTTTGGTGGCGCAGTTAAATCTATCGCATTCCAAACCGAAACCCTGCCAGCAACCATTGGCGTAATGGCCAAAGGGGATTACGAGTTCGGTACCAGCCAAAAAGAATATATGACCGTAGTCAGCGGCAGCCTGACAGTTGTTCTACCAGGTAGCGATAAAGCAGAAACTTTCGCCGCTGGCCAAACCTTTATTGTTGAAGCCAACCAACGCTTCAAAGTATCTGCCGATGTAGAAACCTCTTATTTGTGCAAATACGAATAAGGCGTTTGTTCTTTGCAGAGTAAAAGGACGCTTCGGCGTCTTTTTTGTTTTTTATCGCGATAAAAAACAAGCTCGATTTATTAAAACGGTTGACCGCTATTTTTTGTCTCTATATGATGCGCGCCTCTTCACGATGAAGAGCACCATTCCGCCTTAGCTCAGTCGGTAGAGCAAATGACTGTTAATCATTGGGTCGCTGGTTCGAGTCCAGCAGGCGGAGCCAGATTAAAAACAAAAAGGCCGCATTGTATGCGGCCTTTTTGTTTTCGTTAGTAATAAAAAATACGTCAGCTAATTTTCGGCCTCTTCCGCACAAGCAGTAAATTTCATCTTGGGTTGATTAAAAAATTCATCGAGATGCTCCAGCAAACACACATCACTGCCCAACACCGAATGCGCAATTTTTTCACGCACACGTAATTGGCTATGCGGCCACTGCTTATTTACCGATTGCGCCCAACTCACTGGCGTTATTGGGTCCAGTGCACCGGCGAGTATCAAGGTTGGTAATTGTGGAGCAGCCCTTACCAATGGTGAGTCACTCGGCAAACGATGGCAGAGTTGATAGCGCCATTGGTCACGGGTGTATTCTTGGAGTAATGGATACTTTGCTAATGCTGCTGTGTACTCGGCTTCCAACATAACAGGATTGTCAGCACAGTCCACCGCAGTAAACGTCAAACTATTAAAATCGCTCGTCATGGTGTTGTTAATAAACGGTTCAATCAAGGGCTCTAATAAATCCGAGCGCTGTGAACCGACCGCATTGATTGCATCAATAATGGCTGGCCAATCGCTTGGGTTATAAACAGCGGCAAATGCTGCCGATAAAAAACGATGGTCGTTCACCACAAAATTGACCGGTGCTTCACCGTCCCAACGCTTTATGGTGAGCGGCATAGGATTGGCCTGCAAATTACGCAGTGCTTGCACAAAGTGTTGCTCTAACGAAACAACATTTGCCGCAGAGGAAGGATTTAACTTTTTTATGCATTCTTGCTGCGCACTGCAACCGTTAAAAAATTGCTGCATTCCCTCATCCAACACCTGTGGCCAAGTTTGTACGCCGCCAAACCCGGCTGGATAAACAGAGTCCAATACCATGGATTTCAGCTTTACCGCTTGCGGTGTTTGCTGTTCTTGCAATGCAATTTCCAGCGCAAGCCGAGTACCGTAGGAGACACCAAGAATATTCCACGCTTGATAATCAAGCTGCGCCATTAATGCACGCACATCCTGCGCGGACTTTTGGGTACTAAAATTGCGGTAATTCAGCAATGAATTTGCTTGAACTGAGGATGCAAAACATTGTGCAGCCACATCGTAGCCCTGAGCTAACTCTTCAACCAAGCTTACATTTCGACGCAACAACTGCTGGTTAAGTTGATTGTATTCAGCGCAGACCAATGCCGGTTTACTGCGGCCCGTGCCACGCGTATCGATCAATATCAAATCGCGCTTGGTGTTGCTATAACGCATCCAATTCAACCAACTTTTTATTCCGTCAGTATGCAAACGTGCACTCGCACCTGGCCCCCCCTGTAAATACACAATCGGATCGCTCCGGCGCTGTTCGGCATCATTGTGCAAGATGACTACAGCCAACCGGAATTGCTCCGGTGTTTGCAATTCACCGCAAGTAATAGTGACCGTCCAGTCCGCATCAAACCAACAAGTGGTTTTGATAAACTTATACTCGCTTTCGTTAACAGGTTTTTCTGCTATGACAGACAATGGATAAAAATATCCCACTGCCATTGTCGATAATGCCAGCGCTATTGCTATACCGAGTCCGATTAATAATCGCATCAAGATTTATTCGCCGGCTGCTTGTGATGAGTCAATTGCGGCCAAGGTAATAGCCAAGGCTCACGCCATTCTTGAATCGCTGCTGCAAAAAAATCATCGTTAAAAAAATCGCCTTCGCGCGGCAACTCTGTGAACCGATACTGCTTCTCACCAAGCGAAAACGCGAGACTGTAGGCATGTAGATAACAGCGATCGCAGATCTCACTTTGTAGTGAATCGCCATAGAGCGAATCACCCGCAATGGGCGCGCCGATACTTTTTAATGCAACGCGAATTTGATGCGTTTTTCCCGTATGCGGCTTAACGATAAATAAACGCCGCCCAGCACTACTACTTTTGCTAAAAAATTGGGTAATAGCGGGATTCTCTTGCGTGACAAGTAATTTCCAGGCACCGCGACGCGCAGGCGCCATATCACCTTTAATCAGCCCTTGTTTTTTATTCGGTTTTTTTGTGCTCATCGCAAGATAATATTTTTGCACTTGACGCTGACTAAAGGCATCGGTGAGTTGCCGATTGACCTCCGGGGTTTTTGCCATCACCAATAAACCCGAGGTAACTTTATCGAGGCGATGCACTGGAAAAAGTCCGCAAATGCCCTCTCGCTGCCTAACCATTTCAAATAAGCCTGCCTCACCAGATTCACTATGAAAACTCGCGCCGGGCTTTTTATAAATCACCACAAATTCCGAATTATTTTCAATAATGCTATACATGAGGGCGTTACTCAATTGGCGATGGGCGCAGGGTACCAGCCGCTGATTCTTTCAGCCATCAGATTATGTAGACTATAAAAATGCATGTGACTTTAAAAAGCGAATGTACATCTAGCGCTAAAGTGAGCCGAGCTATAATCGGTTGATATGTCCGCTTTGGTTGTCCTAGTCACGGGGCGGACACATTTTTTACACTCAGTTTCCCGTTTGGGCTCCTGCCCTCTATAATTCCGGGCCTCTTTTGCCTACCGCAATTCTCTATGAATGATCAAAATATCGAACTATATCGCCAGCAGCACAAACTACGTTTGAGCTACATGCCATGGCTTTATGCAACATTAAAACCGGCGCATCGCTGCTGGGCAAAAGCGTGGCAGGACGAGTGGCAAGCCTATCTTAAGCAGATGGAAAACCTATTGATCGGTAACGATTGTTTTATCGCCCCTGAAGCGCGGCTATTTGCAGAACCTAGGCGCCCAATCGTGATTGGCGATAATTCCTACATTGCTGCAGACTGCGTTCTGCATGGCCCGCTTAACATAGGTCATGGTGTTTCAATTAATCACCATGTGAGCCTGGATGGCGGCCGCAAAGGTATTGCGATCGGCAACAACACTCGCATAGCGGCCTACAGCTATGCTTATGCGTTCAATCATGGCATGCAGGCCGATCGGCTGATTTGCGAGCAGGCAGTTACTTCACAGGGAATTCAGATCGGGAGCGACGTGTGGATTGGCGCTAACACGGGTATTGTGGACGGCGTCAACATTGGCGACCACGCTGTGGTTGGCATGGGGAGTATTGTCACCAAATCGGTGGCGGACTACACGAAGGTCGCAGGTAATCCAGCACGTATAATAGGTAGCCGAGCCGCATCAACAGGTCAAAATAACGTTTAGCTTTATACTGACTTGTAAACTGACTAGGAATATTTCCACCATGATTGATTCGCATTGGGCGCTGCAGCTGCTGACATGGCTTGAAGTCAGCTTTATTGTATGTGTCGGCACTGTTTTGCTGGTGATCGTGATTATGTATATCGCCGACGTTAGCCAACATACTCACACCATCCGCAGAAACTACCCTGTGATTGGTCGTTTCCGCTATTTTTTTGAGCATCTGGGCGAATTTTTCCGCCAGTATTTTTTTGCCAATGACCGTGAAGAACTGCCGTTTAATCGCGCTGACCGCTCCTGGATTTATCGTGCCGCAAAAAATGTTGATAGCAATATCGGTTTTGGTTCAACACTCAATTTGAGCGAACCCGGAACGCTGATCTTTTTAAATGCGGCCTTCCCCATTATGGAAAGCGACGCTCTTATGCCGTCCCCCGTCACAATCGGACCTTTTTGTAAAAAACCTTATACCACCCATTCGATCTTTAACATTTCAGGCATGAGCTACGGTGCCATTTCCAGTCCGGCAATCAAAGCCTTATCGCATGGCGCCGCGAAAGCAGGATGCTGGCTAAACACCGGAGAAGGCGGCTTATCGCCCTACCATCTCGAGGGCAATTGCGACCTGGTCTTTCAGATCGGAACGGCCAAATACGGCGTGCGTGATTTGGAGGGTAATTTAAGTGATGCACGCTTAATAGAATTGGCAGAAAAAACGCAAATCAAAATGTTCGAGATCAAATTAAGCCAAGGTGCCAAACCCGGTAAAGGCGGAATACTGCCGGCTGAAAAAGTGTCGGCAGAAGTGGCCATGATTCGTGGCATTAACGAGGGACAAGCATCAATCAGCCCAAATGGCCACCCGGATATTCGTAATGTTGTCGACCTCGTTAAAATGATTAATCACATTCGCAACCTTACTGGTAAGCCGGTTGGTTTCAAGGCAGTACTTGGCGAGAGGAATTGGTTAATTGAGTTAATTAATGAAATTCGCAGCCAAGGGATAGAAGCGGCGCCGGATTTTATTACGCTTGACAGTGCCGATGGCGGCAGCGGTGCAGCACCACAGCCGCTAATGGACCACGTGGGTTTATCAATTAAAGAAAGTCTGCCATGGGTAACGGCACTCCTCACCGAAGCGGGATTAAAAGAACGCATAAAAATTATTGTTGCCGGCAAGCTAGTAACCCCACATATGGTTGCATGGGCACTTGCAAGCGGCGCGGATTTTGTAAACAGCGCCCGTGGTTTTATGTTTGCACTGGGTTGAGATCGAAGAGCACACGTCTGAACTCCAGTCACGAATTCGTATCTCGTATGCCGTCTTCTGCTTGAAAAGGGGGGGGG
>CAIOHY010000091.1 GCA_903858205.1 uncultured Cellvibrio sp. | reverse complement strand
TTTTTTTTCGATCATTAGATTCCACCACCGGTGACTATGTGGCAAAAAACATTGGTGTAAAACGTTTGTCTCAAAGCATTATCGAAAGTGGATCATTATCAAACTTCGAAGAATTCCTTAATAAGGCAGGCATAGAGTGTTCCCTCTTTGATGACATAGGCAGCAACGGCGAAAAAAGTATTTATTTTGATTTTGGCAACACTAAATTAGAGTTTGGTTTAGCCGCCTCCACGGGTACACTTTCATTAGGTATCTTTTACTTCTGGTGGCTGCGCTTTCAAAACAAAGAAGTAACTTTTGCCTATATCGATGAGTTTGATGCCTTCTATCATCATACGCTAGCATCCAACATCGTCGATAAAGTCGCTCATTCTAACTGCCAAACTATTATGACCACTCATAATACCGGCGTAATGAGCAATGACCTTTTACGACCAGATTGTTATTTTATTTTGGATAAAACCATCAAACCCATTACAGCACTAACTGGCAAAGAGCTGCGCAAAGCGCATAACCTAGAGAAAATTTACAAAGGAATGTCCAGCTAATGGAGCGTACGCTGTTTGTTTTCGAGGGTGAACACCGAGAAAAATTGTATTTTGAAAGCTTGGAGAAGGCCTTCTTTAACGGCCAGCACAGCCGCATTATGGTGAGTTTTCAAAATGATATTTACGAGCTGTACAAACAACTCAGTGCCGATGACGAATTAGATCCTTTCGAGTTAATTAAACAACTCAATCCTCTAGCCAAAAACAGGGAGTTGCTCGCCAATTTAAGGCGTGACCAGATCGCGCAAATTTACCTGTTTTTTGATATGGAACCGCACGACGAACAATTTGATCCACAAAAACTTTTAGACATGCTTGCTCTGTTCAATAATGAGACCGAACAAGGGAAACTTTTTATCAGCTATCCCATGATCGAAGCCATAAGGGACATCGACGACCACACAGAATACCTCACCCGTACAGCAAGATTGGAGGAATGTGCTGGCAAAAATTACAAACAGTTATCTGCCATGCGCGGCAACTGCATCTATGCCGATGCGAGGAAAATCGACAAGCATGTCTGGCAAATATTGATCACTGCCAACTTGCAAAAAGCGAATTATTTAATCAGCGGCAAATACAACCCAAACCCTGTCATTGACCAAGCGCTTATTGCACAGACTCAACTCGATGAATTTCTACCGAGGGGACAGGTATCTGTGCTTGCCGCCTTTCCGATATTTTTAGCGGATTATTTCGGAGCCAAAGTGTTATTTAGTGAAATATAGCCACCGAATGATCACAATCTTTTACGGCAAGTATTTGATAGAACTGGCTAATAATCAATCGTAAGCCCCCGCTCTAACGTACGCCACTAAATTTACAATGAGCCACCTATGAACAAACCAGTCTCCCCCGAATATCTACAACGCTTTGGCGGCTTGGCTCGCCTGTATGGGCAGGATGCGCTGCAGCTACTGACCAATGCGCATTTTGTGGTGATCGGTTTGGGCGGTGTAGGCACTTGGGTGGCCGAGGCGCTGGCGCGTTCAGGTGTAGGTGAATTGACGCTGATTGAAATGGACGAGGTGTGTGTCACCAATACCAACCGTCAATCCCACGCGCTTAAGTCCACTCTGGGTCGCTCGAAAAATCAGGTGATCAGCGAGCGCCTACGCGATATCAATCCCGAATTGATCATTCACTCCATCGATGATTTTATCGATCAAGACAACATGAAGGCTTTGGTGGGTAAACAGCACCATGTCGTCATCGATGCAATTGATGCAGCGCATTTGAAAGCGCGTTTGGTGGCTTATTGTCTTGCGATAAAAGTACGCTTGATTACCATCGGTTCTTCTGGTGGCAAACGCGATCCCCAAGCGGTGACGGTCGATGATCTCGGGCGCAGCATCAGCGACCCCATGCTCGCCAAAGTGCGCACACAACTCTATCGCCACCACAATTTTGCGCGGGATAAAAACCGTAAATTTCGGGTCGATGCCGTCTACTCGACCGAACAGATGGTTTATCCCAAACCCGATGGTTCTGTTTGTATGGATAAACAAGCATTGGCCGAGGGCGTAAAACTGGATTGCGCCGGAGGATTTGGTTCGAGTGTGATGGTGACGGGGACGTTTGGCTTTATCGCGGCAACGCGCGCGATTGAACGCTATTTGGAAAAAGTTCGCCAGCAAACAACTGAGGGCTAGTTGAAAAAATTATTGCAAAAAATAGTGGGGAAAAATAGTTGAAAAAAAACGCCCCACACTTTGCGGTGTGAGGCGTTTTACTCGTTCGTAAAAGCGATAGGCGCCGTATTAACGCGGCGCCCGACAGGTTTACCAACTACCAAATTGCAAGGTAAATGGATTTGCCGCTTGCTTGACGTGAATGTAGTGAGTACAGCCGTTAGTTCCGGTCTGAACACCCACAAACGCATTTTGAATTTGCGCTACATCCCGCAAAATCACCCCGTTACAGTTCCGAATGTCGTAGCGAACACCTGCGGGAGCATTCCATGAACCCAATTGCAAATTACCCCAGGGCGACATGGTGTAGGCCAGACAACTGCCTTGCGACGCTCCAGTAGGATTACCGCCAGTGTTGGTTGAGTTACCTGCATTACAGGCAAAACCTGCCTGCACCGAAGAACTTGATGAGCTGGACGGCGTGGAAGAAATTGACGAGCTGGAAGAACTCGAAGAGCTAGGCACACTCGACGAGCTATTAGTTCCACCACATTGCGGAATCAGGCGATACCAATTCAAATTCCATCCGCCCTGCAATGCCTTAATACCAAATCTCATAGTCCCTTCTCTCAAATCAAGTTTGAAAGCGAGTGTTCTCCAGGCTTGGTAACCACCGGTTGCGGGTATGTCATAGGCGCCAAACACCGGGCTACCGCCACGCTGCTCCAACTGTAGCTTGCCACCATTCGGGCTAGCGACGCGCAACTCCAAGGTGTATTCGCCGGTGCACGGCAGATTAACATCGCCATAGGCCATCCAATCGTTCGCATCGATCCAACCGACGTTTAAGCCACCGCCAACATCACTGGTCGCTTCGGTTTGAACGCCGGACATCACATCATAAGCTTCAGCCTGAACGGTTATTTGGGCTGGTATAACTATTGAAGATGATGAGCTTGACGATATTGAACTACTGGAACGCACTGAGCTCGATGAACGTGAGCTTGATGGCGCGATTGAACTACTTGAAACGATTGAACTGCTTGAGGCAATTGAACTACTTGAAACAATTGAGCTACTGGAACTGGTCGAACTGGGCACCATAATTGATGAGCTGCTGGAGCTCGCCGGTGCTTGTGCCGATTCAACCTGCACCCAATTGATATTCCATCCACCGGTAGCCGCCTTAACAGTCAGGCCAACTGAACCGGCTGGTAAATTCACCAGTTTTTCCACTGTTGCCCAAGTTTGCCATCCGCCAGTTGGCGCAAACTGAACGGTATCTTTCGACGACTGATTTACGATGAGTTCGAAGATGCCGGTATTCGCTTGCGAGGCAACGCGATAGCTGACCTTGTAAAGCCCCGCTTTGGGCAGATCGAGCGGGCAATTAATGGCATCGCCTGCATCGATCCAACCGACATTAAGCCCACCGCCAACATCCGTAGTCGCTTCTGTTTGAACGCCGGTTGAGGTGGATAAGCAATTCTCAACTTCAATTTTCTTGGCAAATGGACGCTCTGGAACCACTTTAATGGCGACACTGGCTGTTTTATTGGCGAAAGAGGCCGATACCGCATCATCACCCAATGCGCGCGCAAGATATAAACCTGCAGGAGCATTAGCTGACCATTGAACGGCATTTGGCGCGACGGTCACTTCTTTACACGAACTAAATGCCTTGAGTGTAATTTGAGTGCTGGTATTTACATCAACAGTAAAGGGCGTACCTTGCTCGCTAGTTTCGCCGTTCGCCGACAACACCAAGCGGGAAACTACCTCATCATCACAGATCGGTATAGGAGTAGCGACAGATCTTGGCCAGCCGCTAATAATTTGGCGCTGAGTTTTTCCACCAGCACGCAAATCAGCATCAGTCCAAGGACCTTTAAAGTTCTTATTGTCTACAAAGATGGACCAATTTGAATCGAAACCACCTTTGCTAGCAACAGACCATGATGCCCAGCTAATGCCTTTTTCACGCGCCTTATTGATATAGTCCCACATGGCTGGGCCATCATTACCAGACTCGGTAATCATTAAAGGCTTGTTCACATCCAGCTTGCTCACCAAACTAGCGCGATGATCAGCTGCATAGTAATGCAAGGTGTAGGCAATATTGCCAAAAGCCGTTAACTGATTATCAACCTCATCGGTGCGCTGAGACCAAAAACGGGTGCCAACGATAATGGGGTTTTGCGAATACTTGCGAATCACCGGAATAACTTGCTTGGCATAGTTCGCAATAATATTCCAATCATGTCTGGGCAGTGGCTCGTTAAATATTTCAAACATCACGTTTGGATAATGGCCATAGAGCTTTGCAATTTCTTCAAAAAACGCTTGGGCTTGAGGAATAAGTAATTCGGCATGATGCTCATGAAAATCCACTACTACATAGACGTCATTTTCAATGGCAGCATCAATCATTGCTTTCATTTGATTTAAAGACGCTTCAGGGTTGTGGAAGTAGTTATTTTTGTTCCAGGTTACACCGCGCTCGCCGGTTTTCGGATCTTTCGAAAGCTGACCTGAGCCGATATTGAAGCAAGTGCTCGTTGGATCACTACTTGGCGCATCGCAATATCTGCCCGGCGCGATAGACATTGGAAGACGAATCATCCCTGCTTTCCAATCCTGCACAAAATAACTGACCATCTCTTTGGTCCAGTACTCTGGTGTACTGTCACTCCAGAACCAACTCGGGCCAGCAAACGAGGCCAAACGATTATTTTTGTCCAGAAAACCTTGATTGCCGTTAGTTTGCACCTTCAACGCACCGTGCTCACTCACCACAAATCGATACTTGGCGCGCGGCATTTGAATAGTAACCGGCACGCTTTTAGAAATAGCGCCGTAGGCGATATTGATAGTATCGCTGCCCGCAGCGCCCGCTGAGTAAACACCGTCTTTCACGTTGGCAGACCAGCTTAGCGGAGCAGCAACCGGAACAGCTCCGGCGAAAGCGCGCGCGGTAATTTCAGCCGAATGATTGGGCTTTACCTCCAATCTAGCTGGAGTTGATTCGATGCGATCAACGACTAATGACTGATTGGGGCTAAAGGTCAGATCAAGATAATCCAGATTAAGCCCAACGCCCCGGTTCAACAAAAACAAACTCTGGGTACCGGCTTGAAGATAAAATTGCGTGCTACTGGTTTTGGTGGCCCATTCTTGAAAGGGGATCTCCCACCAGTTGGCCGTTGATTGACTTACTGATGCACTGAAGGCAGCAAAACCTTCGGCGCCAGCCGCCGTACGCACAACAAACTCGCCATCACTCCCTGCAAGATAACGATAAGAAATCGTGTAAAAACCGCTAGTGGGCACCGTAACCGAATAGCGCAGCACCTCACCTCTTTCATCAAAGTAGCCGACCGAGGCACCGTTGTTCTCCAGAACAATCGCTGAGCCACCCCCACTCTGTTCAACAAAGTGCTCAGCCTGTATGC
>CAIOHY010000090.1 GCA_903858205.1 uncultured Cellvibrio sp. | reverse complement strand
GAACCTTCACCAATAGAATGTTCGGAATAATCGATCACGCTCACGTCCGCATCGATAAACTGGCTAATCGCGTGAGCTGCTGCATCGATGGGGCCATTGCCGCTGCCGCTGATTTTTACGGTTTTATCCTGATGCTGTGCGTGGATAACAATATCCACTTGATGACTATCATCCTGCTCTGTGAATTTGCTCGACTGATAAGTGATGGGTGTAGTTACGGATAAATATTCATCGTTAAAAATTTTTACAATGTCCGTCGCTTTGACTTCTTTGCCGGTGCTATCACTCACTTTTTGCACAGCACCGCTGAATTCAATTTGCAAGCGACGTGGCAATTGCAAACCGGCTTCTTGTTGCAACAAGAAACTCACACCACCTTTACCTGATTGCGCATTAACACGCACAACGGCATCGTAACTGCGATTCAAATCAGCCGGGTCGATTGGCAAATAAGGGACTTCCCACAGTGCATCTTTTTTCTGAACTGCAAAACCTTTTTTAATTGCGTCCTGATGCGAACCGGAGAACGCGGTAAACACCAATTCGCCCGCATAAGGATGACGTGGATGCACAGGCAATTGCGTGCACTCTTCATGCAATTTACGAATGCGGTCGATATCAGAGAAATCCAAACCGGGGTTAACACCTTGAGAGTACAAATTCATCGCCAAGGTTACCAAACACACATTGCCGGTGCGCTCACCATTGCCGAACAAACAACCTTCAATGCGATCGGCACCTGCCATCACGGCCAATTCTGCAGCGGCAACTGCAGTGCCGCGATCATTGTGTGGATGCACGCTGATGATAATGGAGTCGCGGCGGTTAATATTGCGATGAATCCATTCGATTTGATCGGCATAAGTATTCGGCGTGTTCATCTCCACGGTTGCAGGCAAATTCAAAATCAATTTCTTTTGCGGTGATGGATTCCAGATTTCCACCACGGCATCGCAAACGTCTTTCACCAATTCGATTTCAGTGGATGAAAAAACTTCCGGCGAGTATTGGAATGTCCAATCCACTTCCGGCGCTTTAGCGGTTAATTCTTTGCACCACTGGGTGCCTTGTATCGCAATAGCTTTTACGCCTGCTTCATCGGTGTTGTACACAATTTTGCGGAACGCGGGCGCGAGTGGATTGTACATGTGCAAAATCGCGCGCTTGGCACCGCGCAAACTTTCGACGGTTTTTTCGATCAAGTCGTAACGCGCTTGCACCAATACTTCGATGGTAACGTCGTCGGGAATTAAATTTTCTTCGATCAATTGGCGAGTGAAGTTGAAATCAATTTCACTGGCTGAGGGAAAACCGATTTCGATTTCTTTAAAACCGATCGCCACCAATTCTTTGAACATGCGCAATTTGGTCGCAACAGACATAGGGTCAATCAGCGCCTGATTGCCATCTCGCAGGTCAGTGCTCATCCAAATAGGCGGCTTTTCAATGTGCTTATTCGGCCACTGGCGGTCAGGCAAGGACACGCCGATAAAACGCTGGTATTTGCTGGATGGGTTGGCAAGCATGATCGACTCCTGATGAATGTGTAATCCCTTGATGCTCTTCGAGGGCAAAACCGGGATTTAACAACAGTGTAGTCAAACCTATGGGATAGATGATTGCTAAAATTGTCATTATTGGTGATTATTAGCAATAAAATTGCGTTAAATAGATACTTACTGACTTTTAATTTCAACTATTCGGGATTAGCTGCCATGGAACTCGATAAATACGACCGTTTGATACTGGAAGCGTTACAACGTGATGGCCGCATCTCCAACCAGGAATTGGCCGACAGTATCAGCTTATCCCCCTCCCCATGCCTGCGGCGGGTACGCGCGCTGGAGGAAGCGGGGCTCATCGACGGCTATGTCGCACTGCTCAACGCACGCAAATTGGGGCTCACGCTGGTGTCATTTATCCAAATAAGCATGGACAAACACACCCCGGACCGCTTTGACTCCTTTGAAAAAACGGTGGGAGCTTATCCCGAGGTGTTGGAATGCCACTTGATCACCGGCCAGTCGGCGGATTACCTGTTAAAAGTGATCGTGAAAGATATGGATGCTTATCAGCAATTTTTACTGCAAAAACTAACGCGCATTGAAGGCGTGAGTGGCGTGCACTCATCGTTTGTATTGAAGTCACCCATCGATAAAACAGCGTTGCCGGTTTAGCATCCTTGGGCGAAACTTGTTCAATATGCACAAAACACACGCCGCTCACTCTCGGCAATCATTACATCATTGATACTCGCAAAACGCCGTTGCATTAATCCGTTTTCAGCAAACTCCCAATTTTCATTGCCGTAGGAGCGAAACCATTGCCCTTCCGCATCGTGCCACTCGTATTCAAAGCGTACGGCGATACGATTGTCGGTAAAAGCCCAGAGCGTTTTTTTCAAACGATAATCGAGTTCCTTTTCCCATTTTGCTTGCAGAAATTTCACGATCATCGCACGCCCGGAAAAAAATTGATCGCGATTGCGCCATTCGCTATCAGGTGTATAAGCCATGGCGACCCGCTCAGGGTCGCGGCTATTCCAGGCATCTTCTGCTGCTTGGACTTTTTTCAAGGCTGTCTCTTCAGTAAATGGCGGTAACGGCGGTTTGGGAAATGCCGCCGTCAGATCGAATGCTGTTGTACCGGATGCAGTCATCGTAATAATTACCAGGCTTTATACGGCAGAAATTTGCCATTGAGATTGATGATCACACGGTCGCCTTTGGGATTTTCTTCTTTGCCAATCTCCATTGAAAAATCAATCGCACTCATTATGCCGTCGCCAAATTTTTCGTGAATAATTTCTTTAATCGTTGGGCCATAGACACCAATCATTTCATACAAGCGATAAATAAGTGGATCTTGTGGAATCGTATCGCCCCAAGTTTTGGTTGGGCATTCCATCAGCGCTAATTTTGCCGATTCCGGAAGATCAAATACTTTGCACAGCGCTTCTGCTTTTTCCGCCGGTGCGCTATTCATGCCCAAACACACCGAGGTAGTCCACACAGGCGACATGCCAATACTGGCCGCTACACCTTCCCACGTCAGGTTCATTTTTTGTTTGGCGATTACAATGGCTTCTACAACGTCTTGTTTTTTCATAGTGATTTCCTCAGGCATTTTCCAGGTGATTAACGTGTGTCGATTGCTCGACGGATATTTGATTTGGTTGTGAAGACTGTTTGACGGCTAATCCACTCGCAACGAGTGGATTAACACTCATCGGAAATTCAACACTCGCAGAATATTTAGTAAACGTTTTTGAGCGATTCACTAAGAAATCCACCAAATGATTGCGAATGGTGTAATAGCCGGGGTGATGAATTATGTCGGCGCGTTTACGCGGTTTGGGTAGATCTACAATCACGGATTCCGCAATCACTGCGCCCGGTCCATTACTCATCAATAGAATTCGATCTGATAGAAGAATTGCTTCGTCGATATCATGGGTAATCATAAAAACGGTTTGTCGGGTTTCGGCGCAGATATTGACTAACTCATCCTGAATCACGCCGCGTGTTAATGCATCGAGCGCGCCGAAAGGTTCGTCGAGTAATAATAATTTTGGCTGGGTAGCAAAAGCGCGAGCAATCGAAACACGCTGACGCATCCCACCGGATAATTGTGCAGGTTTGCGCTGTTCAACTCCTGCTAAACCTACCATCGCTAAATAGCGCAAGCTGTGGGTGCGAACCTCATCTTTACTCCATTGTGGCCAGCGGGCGCGTACACCAAACATCACATTGTCGAGCGCACTTAACCAAGGCAATAGCGAATAGTTTTGAAACACTACGCCGCGCTCCAGACTCGGGCCGCTGACTTCACGGCCATCCATTATCACTACACCTTCAGTGGGTACATCCAAACCAGCAAGGGTATTCATGATGGTCGATTTACCACAGCCCGAATGGCCAATGATGCAAACGAATTCACCCGCCTCGATCGTAAAATTGGCTTGCTCAAATACCGTAAGTGTTTCGTGTTTTGATACAAAGCGTTTTGCTAATTGTTGAACTTGTAAAAATGATTGGCTCATTCCACTACTCCTCGTACTGCACTAGTTTTGTAGCGGCGGTGAGAATTAAATCCAATAACATACCCACTAGACCAATCATTAAAATTGAAAAAATAACGCTGGTTAAATCCAGATTATTCCACTCATTCCATACGTAGTATCCAATACCGGTTCCGCCAACTAACATTTCTGCAGCGACTATGACCAACCAGGCAATTCCGATAGAAATACGCATGCCAGTTAAAATAGTAGGCGCAGCTGCCGGCAAGATAACCGTGAACGCCGTGCGAAACGGTGAGAGTTCATGAGTACGTGCAACATTGATCCAGTCTTCCCGCACATTGGCTACACCGAATGCTGTGTTCAATAGCATCGGCCAAATAGAACAAATAAAAATCACAAAAATAGCGGAGGTTTCTGAATCTTTAATCACAAATAGGGCGAGCGGCATCCAGGCCAGTGGCGATATAGGTCGCAACAATTGAATGTAGGGATTTAAAGCGCGATACATCAGTGGCGACATTCCGATTAAAAATCCCACCGGTAGCGCAATAATGACGGCAAGGAAAAAGCCACTCAAAACACGATAAATTGAATAGCCTAATTGGATACCTATGCCTTTATCATTGGGGCCTGCGTCATAAAAAGGATTGCTCAATTCTTCCCACGCGCGCTGTGCAATTGCCGATGGCGGAGGAATTCGGGCTTCCTGTTCCGCACCGCCCATGAGCAATTCGTATTCTGATTGTGCTTCGGTTTGTTCAGGCGCCTGTACTGCAAATTCCCAAGCACCTAACACCATCACTAAAAACGTCAGCGACAGAATCCACGCGCGAACATCCAACGAGCGCATGGTTAACTTCTCCGAATCGCAAAGCTATTGATGTATTCTTCTGGTTTGGTTACATCAAATTCTTTACCCATAATGAAATAATTTTTGTTAGTACTGGTAGGTACTACGTAGCCCAATTCTTTCATCACCTTTTCGCAATCGGCCGCGAGATACACTTCGCGCGCAATGCCCTGATAATCCATATCCCCTTTGATGTAACCCCAGCGTTTCATTTGTGTGAGAATCCATACCGCCATCGAGTGCCAGGGGAAAGGATCAAAATCAATTCTGTTGGGTTCGTTTTTCACTTCACCCAAACCATCGGCATAGCGGCCAAGCAGCACTTGCTCAATCACTTGCACGGGTTGGTTAAGATAATTAGCGGGCGCAATTGCCGCGGCAATATCCTTGCGATTGTCGGCAGATGATGAAAAGTGCGTAGCTTCTACAATTGATTTCAGTAGAGCACCATAAGTATTCGGATTTGTCAGCGCGAATTCTTTACTGCACGCAAATGCGCAACAGGGGTGACCATCCCAGATTTCTTTAGTGAGTGTGTGAATAAAACCCACTTTTTCCCAGACTGCGCGCTGATTGAAAGGATCGGGTGAGAGATAACCATCAAGATTGCCCGCACGTAAATTGGCGACCATTTCCGGCGGCGGGACCACACGAATCTGCACATCCTTATCCGGATCAATACCGTGCTCAGCAAGGTAATAGCGCAACAAAAAATTGTGCATGGAAAATTCAAAGGGCACGCCAAATTTAAATCCCTTCCATTGTTTTGGGTCACGTTTATCTTTGTGATCCACATGCAACACAATTGCCTGCCCATTAATATTTTCTATTGCAGGCATGATAAAGGGCTTTGCGGTCGACCCCACTCCCAAACTCATCGCCAGCGGCATAGGTGTGAGCATATGCGATGCATCGTATTCACCCGCGAGAGATTTATCGCGCGCAACTGCCCAGCCTGCCGTTTTGATCACATCAACTTCAAGCCCATGTTTAGCGTAGAAACCCATAGGGTGCGCCATGATAATTGGGGTAGCACAAGTGATGGGTACAAAACCGACACTGAGCTTTTTCTTTTCCAAGGGGCCGCCCTGTTCTTTTGCGGCTGCTTTAATCGCTCCAAGTGGCAACACTGATGACAAAGCCGCAGCGAGCGTACCGCCACCAATCGCACGCATGAATCGACGACGACTGTTGTCATCCTGATTGAAGAGCGCGCGCACAATAGTATTTTCGATCGCGCGATCCATCATGTCATCCGCAGAAGCAAACGAAGGTGTTTTTGCATCCTGACCAACAGATAAACCTGAATTTTTTTCCGCCTGATTTTCCAGAGCCTGGGAATAGGCTTGTGGATGGATTGCCACTTGGCAGGATTCGCACGAGCAACCTTTGGTGTGGGTTAAAGACACTTCACTGTCGTAGGCATCACTCAAACTTTTATTGCGCATAACGCCCCCTTTTTAAGCACAGAGCACCAACAAATAGCGCGACTGTGTAATGGTATTGAAAAATGAGTTGTTGAACTTTTTCGTACAGCGGAGCTATTGCGATCCTTATGCCAACAACGCAAGAAATCACAATCCGCTGATTTCATTCAATTTTTTATTTTCTTAATTGGCTTATGCCAACACGAAATATCGTGATCAACGAAATTTCGTTGAGCTTGGCACGATTTTTCGTTGTGATTTGTATCAGTAACAAATTGAGGAAACTCGCGTGAACCACATAGTTGCGTCGCCGTGCCAGCATCAACACTCTTCTATCCCGGCTATCAGCCAGGTATTTCAAGAATTCGCGCAACAAAACCAACTTTTATTGAATGCCGCTGGTGAGGGTATTTATGGGGTCGATGCAGAAGGCCGCGCTACCTTTGTTAACCCGGCAGCCGAACGGATTTTGGGATGGAAAGCGGATGAGTTGCTTGGAAAAAATATTCATCTGGCAATTCACCACAGCCACACGGATGGATCTGACTATTGTGTACAGGATTGCCCCATTTTTGCGGCGTTTCAGGATGGCAGTGTGCGGCGTGTAGATGATGAAGTTTTTTGGTGTCGCGACGGTCACGCCGTGCCGGTGGAGTACACCAGCACCCCGGTTTACGACCAGGAAAAATTGATGGGTGCTGTTGTTATCTTTCGCGATGTTTCCGAACGAAAATCAGCGGAAGCAAAACTCCATTCAACCATGGAAGAACTGCGCGAGGCGTTAGAGCAAGTTAAACAGTTAACGCACAAACTTGAATTGGAAAATGCCTATTTACAACAGGAGATCAGTGAAGGATTTAATTCTCACCATATCGTAGGCACTAGCGCAGTAGTGCAGCAGATTGATTACCAGATTAGGCTAGTTGCTCCGACCGTTGCAACGGTATTGATCACCGGAGAATCAGGCACGGGTAAGGAATTAATTGCGCGCGCAATTCATCGAGCCAGCGACCGTAACCAGCGTCCATTAATTCGGGTTAACTGTGCCGCCATTCCACCGGAATTATTTGAAAGTGAATTTTTTGGCCATGTGCGCGGCGCATTTTCCGGTGCGGTTAATGCGCGCTTGGGGCGTTTTGAAGTAGCCGATGGCGGGACGTTATTTTTGGACGAAATCGGTGAATTGCCTCTCGCGCTTCAGGGAAAATTATTGCGTGTATTGCAAGATGGTGAATTTGAACGGGTGGGGGAATCTATCACGCGCAAAGTGGACGTGCGCGTTATCGCTGCCACTAATCGCAATTTAAAAAATTTGGTGGATAAAGGCCTTTTTCGGGAAGATTTGTATTTTCGTTTGAATGTATTTCCAATTCGTTCAGCTCCATTACGTGAGCGCTTGGAGGATATCCCACTGCTGGTTGCACATTTTCTAAAAGCAACTTGCCAGCGCTTTCACAAACCAGAATTAAAAGTATCACTCGGGCAAATTCAGCGCCTGCAGCAATACCCTTGGCCGGGTAATATTCGTGAATTGGAAAATCGCATCGAACGACAAGTGATTCTTAGTCTAGGCGATAAGTTGGTATTGGATGATTTGCCCCTAGCCAACACCGCAGTGGTAAAACAGTTACCAACGCAGGCTGGGTGTCTTACAGAAGGAGAGGTTAGAAATTTACACTATCAAGCAACTCTCGATGCGCTGCGTAAGTCCGGGGGGAAAATTTACGGGGCTGATGGAGCTGCTAGTATTCTTGGCATTAAACCCACTACTCTCGCCTCACGGTTAAAGAAATGGGGTTTGGATAAACACAATAATAAAGGGGCTTTTTAGCCCCTTAACATTATTTAGTCGCTTTGCGATCACGGCGATCCCCTGTGCGCCGCTCGGTAGGAATATCATTAGGAACACCCTCTCGATATTGACGCCGGTCTTGGCGTTGACGCTCTTCGAGCGCGTCTTCGATTTGGGCTAATAAAACCTTGGGAGTTTTTTTCTCGCTCGTCATTAGAGTCATCTCACTACGCAGTTAATCTCATCAAAACCACTCACTACGGCCTGAGTATAGACCAGCAAAAATCCTAGAATGGAGAAATATGTGACATTTTTTATTTCATTTATGCATATAAAAGGCCGAATTCGGGGGAAATTCGGCCTTTCGATTTATATATAATAATAACTATTAATTAATAAAAACTAATAGTTATTAGATATCAAGATTCGCCACAGCAAGCGCGTTGGTCTCGATGAATTCACGACGTGGTTCCACGTTATCACCCATCAGACACGTGAAAATCTGGT
>CAIOHY010000089.1 GCA_903858205.1 uncultured Cellvibrio sp. | reverse complement strand
GGGAATGAATTCGGGGTATGCGTTGAGTTCACCGGAGCAGTTGAAATATATTTCGCCGGCATCGGGTCAATCTGCCATTCCGTCAGTGGATTATTTAGGGATTGTGGATGATACGTTGATGGGGTTGGAATTTAATATAAATAATAACCAGCCTATTGGGCGGGGAGTTGGTATTGAGCGTAGAGAATTTTCTGTGGAAGATGGGAAAGAAGCTCTAAAAATAATTTACGACAAATATGGAAAAGACATGGCGGAGGTAATTGAAAAAATGTACAGGGTTGAAACTTCCCACTTCACATCAGGCCAGTATAGAAACACTGGCACCGGAGGTATGGAGGCTTTCGGGGAGGCGCCTTACTATGGATGGAAAAAAAGCTTTTTTACGTCCAATCCAGAATACACACCAACAGGTACTTGGTCTGCTTTTGAGAACAAGGGCATGAGCGGTAACGGGGGGAATGCGCAAGTAACAGATAGGAAAAAAGAATTTATTGTTTTTCCTAGCGTAATCAGTGCAATGGAGTATAAGGTTGATTATATAAAAAATCATGATGGCAATTGGGCTAGATGGCACAGCACAGATACTACAATACAAAATAGCTATCGAACTTATATGGAAAATGTCAGAGCAAGGTTTACAGCGGAGTTTGAGAGTGCTAAATAATATTCGACTATTATTTGTGATGCTGTTTCTATTTAGTGGGTCAGTTGGAGCCACCGATGACACTAGCTGCCATAAAGAATTAACTGCAATATTTGCTGCCAGTAATTCTCCTTTGAGAGAAGATTTCAAGGGAGCAGAGATTGGTCTTTATGTTGATCAGGATGAGCATCGCATTATAACTGCTAAACTTTATTTGATAACTGATAGTCAGATGGATTCAAAAAGCGAAGAAAGATGGCCTGGAGCTATGACTGTTGGTTGGATAAAATACTATGAAAATGAGGGTGTTTTGCACCAAATGCCCCCAAACGAAGATGAGTTACCGATTATTCTTACAACAGATAAGAATCTTATTGAAAAATTTAACAAATGCCGAAATAAGAAAAGTTCTGAATTAGGTTCAATCTTTATGCGCGTCACATCAAAAGGAAGAAGTTATTTCTACAGGGAGCCTAATCAGTATGAAAAAATAAAGGATCTATTTTTGATAAAAGGAGATATGGTTAAGGTATTGGATGAGGCAGGCGAATTCCGCTTCGTGCAATACAAACAAAAAAATGGAAATGTTGTGGAAGGGTGGTTTTTGTCAAAAGATTTAACAATCATTACACCTTAACGTTAAAGGGGTCAGAGCCCTTTAATGTGATGCATCCCCAAAGCCAGCCCATAAATGCGCTGGCTTTTTATATTTCCTTAGTTGCTGCTTATCTCTCTAAATCATCCGCTTTAAAATTGCGGCGCATGTGGATCACGCCATGAATATAAATGGCGTCCGGCATGACTTCGTAAAGGATGCGGTAGGAATAAAGCGAAATCTCCCGCAGGTTATCTTCACCAATTTCCGCAACGACTTTACCGAGTTGCGGAAAATCTGGCAGCACTTTTGTTTTGTCGCGGATGTCTTGCACAACGCGGCTCGCGTAGCGCTTCGAGTCTCTGGCAATATAATCGTGAATACTTTTTAAATCGTCCCGTGCGGGAAGTGACCAAATAATTACCACTGTTCCATCTCTCGTTCTAAATCATCTTGGCTGATCGATTGGCCGAGTCGAATGGCTTCGCGGCTTTTATGGACTTTGTCGATCACATAAAGGCGATACATCATCTCATCAATATCAGTGTCTTCGGGTAAGCGCTGAAGCGATTCAAGCGCTTCTTGTTTGAGGGTTTGAGCATTCATAAAACACCTGTCGTTAATTAAGCGCTGATGCGGTAAGTGAGCCTGGCCTTGGCATCGCGTACCAGGCTATCAAGCACGGATAAAATTCGGTCTCGCTCGGAAGATTCCAAAGAATCCAATTCTTGCCAGCGCATCAACATGGACTGGTCTTGCAGGATATTAGGGACTTCGTTGCTACCTACCAAAGAGTCTAGCGTGACTCCGAAGGCATCAGCCAGCTTTTTGGCAACACCGATAGAAGGTGTAATTTCCCCTCGTTCATAACGGCCAATAATAGCGCCGGAAGTTCCTATCTTCTTGCCAAGTTCAGGCTGCGACCAGCCTTGCTGCTTGCGTAATGCCAGTAACCGATTGCCGAAAGCCTTGTCTTCGTCACTCATATTGATTACCAAAACGTTATCTAAGTGCTGTGAAATGGGTGTGTTCATGCAATTTAGGTCTCTTTAAGGTGATGGTCAATACCAAAACGACTTGCACAATCTAGCATATATTGGTACGTTTCGTCACATATAGGTGATGAGAAATATTTTTTAGATGAGGCAGGCTTATGGCACGTATCGCGGATGAGGTGATTGAACGTATCAAGGCGGAAGTGTCCTTGGTGCGGTTGGCAGAGACTCAAGGCTACCCACTTCAGAAACAAGGTAAGGACTTTGCCCTGTGCTGCCCCTTCCATGAAGACAAGACCCCGTCTTGCGTGATTACCCCAAAATCCAATCTGTTCAACTGCTTTGGCTGTGGCGCCGGTG
>CAIOHY010000088.1 GCA_903858205.1 uncultured Cellvibrio sp. | reverse complement strand
CTGGGGAAGAATTGGCTTCGTTTGCACAAGAGTATTTACCTGATTGCGATCCTGGCGTGGGTGCATGTGTTGATGCAGGTGCGTTCCAGTTATTTTGAGGCAGTGTTATTTGGCGTGATTTTGTTAGCGCTGTTGTTGCCGAGATTGTTTGATCGTCGGTCTATATAGTTGGTTTCCGAGTAGGGTCAAGTTTATCGATTCATATTAGGCATTTATTGGAAGCTGGCGCAGTTATAACAACACACCAATAAATATGGCGCCACAAGGGCGCCATTTTTCATTGCGTTACAAGTCTGCGATTAAGCGCGAGACTTATATTCGCCAGTGCGTGCATCGATGATGATCTTCTGACCAATTTCGACAAACGCGGCAACTTGCAATTCAGTACCGTTAAGCAGTTTTGCAGTTTTCATTACTTTGCCAGAGGTGTCGCCACGGACTGCTGGTTCAGTGTAAGCCACTTCACGAGTGATCGCGTTTGGTGGGGTTACAGAGATAACTTTACCTTCGTAGAACACTGCGTCACACACATCTTCCATGCCGTCTTCAATCCATGGAAGCAGGTCACCGAGTTCTTCGCCGGTTACTTCGTATTGGTTGAACTCTGGATCCATGAAAACGTACATTGGATCAGCGTAGTAAGAGTAGGTTACTTCTTTACGATCCAATTGGATGTCTTCAAATTTGTCGTCTGCGCGGTAAACGGTTTCTGTGTTCATGCCGTTCAGCAGGTTTTTCAATTTCATTTTTACAACAGCCGAGTTACGGCCTGATTTGTTGTATTCCGCTTTTTGAACAACCCAGGGTGAGCCGTCGATCATCAGAACGTTGCCAGCGCGGCATTCTTGAGCATTTTTCATGGTAAATCCCAGTTTGCAATGGTTAACGAATAAAGAGGGATGCCTTGGTTCGCGTAGCGCGCGGGCTTAAAAGCCCCCAAGTGTCCCGGGTTTGAAATCGGCGCGCTACTATACAGTCCTTTGCCACTTTTCTGTAGTGCTTTTTTAGCCTTGGCGATTCGTGCAAAACGAGACTAATTGAGTCGCCAAGTCAGGCTGTTCGCGCAGTGAATCGCTCCAGGTTTGGCTGTGTCGGCGCCACTCGGGTAGCTGGGCTTTAAGTTGATGCCAGTAACTCCCGATATCCTCGCCCTGATTCCACGCCAGCCATGCCGCCCGAATAGTGTTCGCCAGAGGCTCGCTGCAGTGCGCCGTGTAGTGCTCAAGAAACGCATTGAGTTTGGTGATGTGCACCTCTTCGTCCTGGGGGTAGATGTGCCAAAACATAGGTTTAGCCGCCCATTGCGCCCGCACGAATGAGTCCTCACCGCGTACGAAATTGATATCGCAGGCCCAAAGCAGCTTGTCGTACTCGGTCTGGGTGACAAACGGGATGACTTGTAAGCGCAGGTTTCCCTGCGAGTAAATATCGCCAACGCTCAATTCCTGCTTGATCGTTGAATTGATGCTGGTCAGGATTTTGCCGCTGGGCACCAGACAGTGAATCGGCTGACTGGAGTCTTCCCAAGCCTTGATGAGACTGGCAAGGGTTAGGTTTTCGTAGGCAAAAAGGGATACAAGCAGCGCCTCTGGTTGCGATTCCATCCCCATGCTGTTCAGCCAAT
>CAIOHY010000087.1 GCA_903858205.1 uncultured Cellvibrio sp. | reverse complement strand
GGCATCCGGAAAAAATGGCAAGGTAAAACGCAACATGCCGTAACCAGCGGTTTTCAACAAAATACCGGCAAGATCGACGCTACCCGCCGTTGGTGCCTCCGCATGAGCATCAGGCAACCAAGCATGCACTGGTACGATAGGTAATTTCACCGCAAAACCGACAAAGAAACACAGCATCAACGCAAACTGCAATTCAGCACTCATATGTTTATGCGCACCGAGCAATACTTCGTAATCAAAACTCAATTGTTGAGTTGCTTTGAAGTTCACCAGAACCAACGCCAATATGCCCACCAACATTATCAAACCACCCACTTGGGTGTAGATAAAAAATTTAGTTGCGGCTTCTATCCTTGCTTTATAGTTGTTGGTTGATTGTCCCCAAAGCGCGATCAGGAAATACACCGGAATCAACATCATTTCCCAAAAAAAGAAAAACAACATCATATCCAACGCCAGAAAAACACCCAATACGCCAGCAAGGCTCCACAATAAATTCATGTGGAAAGCGCCAACATTGGTATTAATTTCTTTCCAGGAGCAACCAACAGCGACAATACCTAGCAAGCCGGTTAATAAAATCATCACCAGCGACAAACCATCCAACGCAAAGTGAATGCTGACACCTAGAATAGGAATCCAGGAATAATACTCTTCCAGTTGCCAGTTCAAATCGCCTGTGCCTGTAGCACCGGAATAATTACCGCTTAACCACAGGCTCACACCCATAGCTAATACGGTGGACATACTAATCAAGGCAATCCAACGCGGAATGCCGGCACCTAATCGCTCGCCTAACCAACACAAGAAGCCGCCGATAAACGGGATTAGGATCAGTGCCGAAAGAATCATGGTCTGGCCTATCCTTTAATTGTTAAAAGTAATCTGTAACAGCAAAGCTGCACCCAGCACTAACACTGCACCTAGTGCCATACTCGTTGCATACCAGCGCACGCGGCCATTTTCGGTCACGCTCATCGCAGTGTTACCGAGCTTGGCGAGTGATGGGATCAAACCAAATAATTTGGCGATAACATCGTGGCGATTCAGCGCAGCAATCAATAAATAGGGTTTTACAAAGAGCAAGTTATACAACCAATCAAAACCACAACCATCACGGAAAACCGGAGACAGCAAACGACCAATTGCACTCTGCGCAATAATTTTTGCAGGGCGACGCTCCCCCCAGAAGAACACAGCAGCGATCGCCAAGCCAACCAATCCTGTGCCGATAGCGAGAAACTCAACAAAATGCTTGGACTCTTCAGATGCGTTAGAAGTAAATGCTGGTAACACACCTTCAAGAGGCTGATGAATAAACGCACCTACAAATGTAGATAGCACCAGCAGCACACCTAATGGCAACCAATAAGAAACGCCATGGATTGCATGTGCGTGAGTTTTTTCTTCCCCGTGGAATACGATAAAAATTAAACGGAAGGTGTAGATGGAAGTGAATAACGCTCCCACTAATCCAGCCCAGAATAAATTGGTGTGGCCGCTGGCATAAACTTGCCAGAGAATCGCATCTTTACTGTAGAAGCCGACAGTAAGGAATGGGAAGGCAACCAGAGCGCCGCCGCCAATTAAGAAGCAAGCGTAGACAAATGGAATTTTTTTCCAGAGCCCACCCATTTTGAAAATATTTTGTTCGTGATGACAGGCAATAATTACCGCACCAGCAGAGAGGAACAACAAGGCTTTAAAGAATGCGTGCGTCATCAAGTGAAAAATCGCAGCATCCCATGCACTCACACCCAAGGCCAAAAACATATAGCCGATCTGACTCATGGTTGAATAGGCCAGAACACGTTTGATATCGGTTTGCACCAACGCAGAGAAACCGGCAATCAATAAGGTAATCGCACCCACAACGCCGACTAACAATAAAATGTCAGGCGCTAACTCGAATACGCCATGCGTCCGCGCAATTAAATACACACCGGCAGTTACCATGGTTGCAGCGTGAATCAATGCTGAAACGGGCGTTGGGCCGGCCATCGCATCCGCCAACCAAGTTTGTAAAGGTAATTGCGCGGATTTACCCACAGCACCACCTAACAACATCAATGAAGCAGCCACGACCAAGGGATCGCCCACTGCCCATTTTTGCGGCGCCAACACCAAAATTTCCTGGATATCTAAAGTACCCAATTGTTGGAAAATAATAAAAATCCCGATGGCCATAAACACATCGCCTACACGGGTAACGGTAAATGCTTTAATTGCCGCCTCGCCATTGGCTCGATCTGAATAATAAAAACCAATCAATAAATAACTGCACAGACCTACACCTTCCCAACCCAAGTACAAAAGGCCGAGGTTGTCGCCCAACACCAACAACACCATGCTCGCGACAAATAAATTCATGTAAGAGAAAAAGCGTTCATAACCGACTTCGCCACGCATATACCATGAAGCAAATAGATGGATGAAAAAACCAACGCCGGTAATCACGCCCAACATGGTGAGTGATAAGCCATCCAGATGCAGACCGAAGCTCGCATTAAAGTCGCCCACCTGCATCCAATTCCATAGGGTTTGCACATAGTGGCCACCCTGCTCTACTTGACTTAAAAAATCGAAACCAACATAAATCGTCGTCAGCGCAGAAAAACCAACTGAACCCACGCCGATGAATGCCGCGATGTTTTCCGACAGTCGTGTGCGGAACGTGGCCAACAACAAAAAGCCAATCGCGGGAAACAAGAAAGTTAAAAAGAGAAGATTCATCCGCGCATCTCACTTGCTACATCAATATCGAGGGAATGGTGACGACGATAAAACTGCAACACTATCGCCAGCCCGATACTCGCTTCGGCGGCAGCGAGCGTCAGAATTAAAATAAACATCACTTGGCCATCGGGTTGACCCCAACGGCTACCCGCCACAACAAAGGCTAATGCGGCCGCATTCATCATGACTTCGAGGCACATTAATAGAAATAAAATATTGCGGCGCACCATCACGCCCGCCAAGCCCAACGCAAAGAGCACTGCGGCAACTGCCAAGCCCTGCTCCATAGGTATTGCAATCATTTACGCACACCTTTTCTCAATCAGCGCCATGCGCCGTTAACATCATTTTGTTCGAATTCACTACGCACCCAGCCTATTAATGCAAGACCTAGCATTAATGGCTTTGGTCATCACGTTTACCGAGATGATAAGCTCCAACCAATGCTGCCAGCAGTAGCAACGAAGCCAACTCAACAACCAACAGATAAGGGCCAAATAAAGAGACACCTACTTGCTTGGCATCAACCATGGTATGGCCTGCCTGATGCCAATCGCCCTTCCCCAACAAATAAAACATTTGAGCAATTAACAACGCGGAAAAAATAGCGGGAGCAATCCACGTTTTAGGGGTTAACCACTGACGCTCCTGAATTGCCGCTGCCGGACCAATGTTTAACATCATCACCACAAAAACAAATAGCACCATGATTGCTCCGGCATACACAATCACTTCTAATGCTCCGGCAAAAGGCGCGCCGAGCATGAAAAAAATCACCGCTACGGAAAGCAAGGACACAATCAGGCTCAAAAGTGCATGTATCGGATTAGTACCGGTCACAACTCGCAGCGTCGAATAAATTGCGATCGCAGCAGCCATGTAGAATAAAATTTCCATTCAACAATTCTCGACGTAGTTATCAAAACAATCTGCGTTGGTTTGAATCAAGGCAATAAACTTTTCACATCAACCGGCTGGGCTTCATTTTGCGCAGCACCTTTAGGTTTGCCGGCAATTGACATGCCGGACACACGGTAGAAATTGTAATCCGGATTTTTACCCGGCCCTGAAATCAATAAATGCTCTTTTTCATACACCAAATTTTGTCGGTTGTATTCCGCCATTTCAACATCCGGCGTCAATTGGATTGCCGTTGTCGGACAAGCCTCTTCACACATACCACAAAAAATACAGCGCGAAAAATTGATGCGAAAAAATTCCGGATACCACCGGCCATCATCACGCTCTGCTTTTTGCAACGAAATACAACCTACCGGACAAGCAACAGCACAAAGGTTACACGCAACGCAACGCTCTTCACCATCGGGATCACGGGTCAATACAATGCGGCCGCGATAACGCGGGGGCAAATACACTTTTTCTTCCGGGTATTGAATGGTATCGCGCTTGCGAAAACCATGGCCAAACACCATTAGTGCACTGCGTATCTGTGTTCCCGTTCCGGAAATAAGCGACACTATACTTTTAACCATAATCTCTACCTCAAGCCGCCGGAGAATTCAGCAGCACCACCGCTGCCGTCACTAACAAATTAACCAGCGTTAACGGCAAACACACCAGCCAGCTGAATTTCATTACATGATCGTAGCGCGGGCGCAGTAAAGAACCGCGAACCAAGACAAACAGCATAATGAAGAAACAGGTTTTTCCCGCAAACCACAAAAAACCAGGAATAAAATCGAGATAGGGCAAGGGCTTCCAGCCACCAAAAAACAACGTGACAATCATCGCCGACACCATCACCACACCAATGTATTCGGCCACAAAGAACATACCCCACTTCATACCGGAATATTCAATGTGATAACCATCAGCCAACTCTTGCTCTGCTTCCGGTTGATCAAACGGATGACGGTGAGTCACTGCAATACCCGCAATTAAAAATGTGCAGAAACCAAAGAATTGCGGAACTATATTCCACAGATCGGATTGGGCCTCAACAATCTCGCGTAAGTTAAATGAGCCGGCCTGCACCACGACACCCATCAATGCCAACCCCATAAACACTTCATAACTGAGTGTTTGCGCAGCTGCACGTAAACCACCGAGCAGTGCATATTTGTTGTTCGATGACCAAGCTGCAAACATGACTGAATAGACGGCAAGCCCCGCCATTCCAAAGAAAAATAACAACCCGATATTTAAATCGATAACACCCCAGGTTGCCGTCACCGGAATAACTGCCATGGATAACAACAAGGTGCCCATAGCAATCGCAGGCGCTAAACGAAATGTTAATTTGTCGGCAAAAGGCGGCGTCCAATCCTCTTTAAAAAACATTTTGAACATATCTGCCACAATCTGGAACATACCGTATGGACCAACGCGGTTGGGACCATAGCGGTCTTGCCACCAAGCCAACAACTTGCGTTCAATCAGGCTGAGGTAAGCGGCAATTAACACGGTGCCAAATAAAATTACCAAGCCTTGAAATACAGTAAAGAAAATATGCCCAAGCTCAGGCGTGACCCAGGAAAACATTACGCGGCCTCCTGCATAATTTGCGCCCAAGTCTCACCCACAAATGCAGGGATACCCTCAAGTCCGACCGGCAAACCAACACAACCCAGCGCAAGCGTTGCACTCGTTTTTACCGGCAAGCGAATATTGTGATTGGCGATGCGCACAATTACCGTTGCATTTTCTTGCACACCTATGCGCGCGGCATCTTGCGTAGAAATTGCGACGTAAGCTTCAGGAATTCTTTCATCAACAACGGATGCTTGCGCCGATAATTCTTCACTGCCAAAAATATGATAGAGCGGCGCCACACGCCATTTCGTTGCCGAGGCAACAAATGCAGCAGGAACATCAAGGAAATAATTGAAGTGAGCATCGGTGCGTGCTTCTATTAAACGCGAACCCGCATCACCTTTAAGTGAAGAGCCTCCTACTTCATCCTGAAATTTATTCCAGGCTTGCGGTGAATTCCAACCCGGCGCCCACGCAAACGACATCAGCGATGCTGGATTTTCTGTACCGACGTAACCCTCCATGGAGTGTGACAACGCCGAGTTGTGATCTTGCGATGCGCGCGGCTCATGCACACTGATATTGGCTCGCATAGACGTTCGGCCAGAATAGCGACGCGGTTCGCGCGCCAATTTCAAACCTTTAATGCGGAAGCTGGAATTGGGTGCAGCGGCACGGATCGCAGTGAGGCTTGATTCGGCAGCAATACAGGCTTCAATAACATCATCCAATTGTGTCCATGAAAATGGTTTGTTATCTACACCAGTGTGAATCGCATGCAACCAACGCCAGCCTTCTTTGACTTGGACATTAGTGTCGTAAAACGCGGGATCATAAACCTGGAAGAAACGCTGAGCGCGACCTTCATTATTAATCACGGTACCATCAGTTTCGGCAAAGCTTGCACCAGACAATACCAACATCGCTTTATCAACCGTTGGTGTATGTTGATGATCAAGGACTATGACGGTTTTTGCTGCAGCAAGTGCAGCATTAACCAATTCTGCCGATGAGCGGCGATACAAATCATTTTCCGCAATAATCACCGCATCTGCTGCACCATTCTTTAGGGCTGCCAACGCATCGTCCAATGACTGTCCGCCAAAATAACTTACACCCAAACTATTCACTTCGGGCACAACCAAACTGATGTTGGCTGTTTTTTCACGTGCTTTTAATGCAAGAGCAATATTTGCTGCCGCCTCAATAACACTTGTCGAACCCGCTGAAGTACCCGACACAATCAACGGTGCTTTAGCAGCCAGTAAAGCATCGGCAATAACTTGCGCACGTGCACGCTCGTCTTCACTCAAATCAACTACCGCCGCAGAATTAGCATCAATAATGTGCGCAACTGCAAAACCAAGGCGTGCAATATCTTCGACAGTTGCACGAAAGGTTGCTGCAGCCACATCATCAAGACGGGTTTTTTCAAAGCTGGCCACAAACAGTGGGTGCTTATGGTGTTGACCAATATTTTTAACTGCTTCTGCCATCCACTCGGATACTTTTTTCTCCGCCGCCATTTCAGTGGCTTTACCTTTTACCGCCTGGCGTAACGCGAGGGCAATGCGCGGTGCAGTTTGGGTAACATCTTCGCCCAGAACAAAAATAGCATCGTGTTTTTCAAGTTCACGCAAGGCTGGTGTATGCAAACCACTGTTTTGCAAAATATTCCGCACGAGTTCAATGCGCGCTTGTTCAGCGCGATCAATACCACTACTGAAGTTTTCTTTGCCTACCAGTGAGCGCAATGCAAAATTGGTTTCAATGCTTGCGCGCGGCGAACCTATACCGATGACCCGCGTTGCTTTTTGTAATCTATCTATCGCCCAATCCAGCGCAGAATCCAAACTGGTAATCTGTAACCCGGTTGCATCGCGCAAGAGCGGCTGACGAGGACGGTTTTTATTATTCACGTAACCATAACCAAAACGGCCACGGTCACAGAGGAAATAATGATTCACTGAACCGTTGTAGCGGTTTTCAATACGACGCAATTCCCCGTAGCGTTCGCCGGGGCTGATATTGCAACCGACTGAACACCCTTGGCAAATACTTGGCGCAAATTGCATATCCCATTTGCGATTGTAACGCTCAGAGTGGGTTTTATCGGTAAATACACCGGTAGGGCAAACCTCAACCAAGTTACCAGAAAATTCACTTTCCAAAGTTCCATCTTCAACACGGCCGAAATACACATTGTCGTGTGCGCCATAAACACCCAAGTCGGTGCCATCAGTATAATCGTTGTAATAGCGCACACAGCGGTAACAGCCAATGCAGCGATTCATTTCGTGGCTGATAAATGGACCTAAATCCTGATTCAAATGGGTACGCTTGGTAAAATCATAACGGCGACTATCGTGGCCAACCATCACCGTCATATCTTGCAAGTGGCAGTGGCCACCCTCTTCACATACCGGGCAATCATGCGGGTGGTTAGTCATCAGCCATTCAACAACGCTTGCACGAAATTCTTTCGCTTCTTCATCATCGATGGAAATAAACGTGTTGTCGGTTGCCGGCGTCATGCACGACATCACCAAGCGCCCGCGCTTATCATCGGCATTCGCGTATTGCTTTACCGCGCATTGGCGGCAAGCGCCAACACTACCCAAGGCCGGGTGCCAGCAGAAATAAGGAATATCCAAACCCAGTGACAAACAAGCCTGCAACAAATTGTCTGCGCCGTTAACATCTAATTGTTTGCCATCAACATGAATTGTAGCCATGACTTACCTATAGCCTTTACGCATTAGCCGCAGCGGTTGCTGGAGCTGCTATGCCTTGTTCAAATTCGGAACGGAAATACTTCAACGCGCTTTGCAGCGGTTCCATAGCGCCGGGTGCATGTGCACAAAACGTTTTGCCTGGACCTAACTGACGCGTGAGTTGCTGCAAAACATCCAGGTATTCCCGCTTGCCTTCACCGCGTTCAAGTGCCAGCAACATTTTCACTGACCAAGGCAATCCATCGCGGCAGGGAGTGCACCAACCGCAGGATTCGCGTGCAAAAAATTGTTCGAGGTTACGCACCGCAGAGACCATGCTTTGGGTGTGATCAACCACCATCACCAAACCGGTGCCCATGCGGCTGCCTGCTTTGGAAATGGTGTCGAAATCCATCGCTAGATCAAGATGATCCGGCGTCAGAAAATCCGTCGATGCGCCGCCGGGCAGCCAGGCTTTCAGTTGCAACCCATCGCGCATGCCACCGGCATGTTCATAAATAATTTCGCGCGCCGTTGTACCAATCGGCAATTCCCATAAGCCAGGATTTTTTACTTTGCCCGACGCACCATAAATCTTGGTTCCCGCATCGGTGCTTTTACCTTGCGACAAACCTTTGAACCAATCCGCACCGCGATTAATAATGTGCGGAAGATTGCTGAGGGTTTCCACGTTGTTAACGATAGTCGGGCGACCCCACAAACCAGCGATTTGTGGAAACGGAGGTTTCGCACGCGGATTCGCGCGGCGACCTTCCAATGAATTAATCAGCGCTGTTTCTTCACCACAGATAGAGCGGCCTGCACCTGTAT
>CAIOHY010000086.1 GCA_903858205.1 uncultured Cellvibrio sp. | reverse complement strand
TGCATAGGGATTTTTTTTGTGATACAAACTGAGAGTAAGAATTCTCGCGATTATTTTAGGAGAACCGTTGTGCGGTTGAATGTTTTACTTGCCACGTTGTTTTGTTTATCTTTTAGCGGCGTCGCTTTGGCCGCCAAACAAGCCGGTAATATCGGTATTGTTCGCCTTGGGGCATTGGAAAGCTTTGCCAGTAATGACGCTATTGACGCCGATCGCTTGGGAGTTGGTGCCGTAGCTATGAATAAAAAAGCAGCATCATCTCCGGCGCACAAAGGAAAAAAACCAAAAGCTAGCACCCTCAAGAAAACTAATGGTAAAAAAGTTGTACGAAAGCAATCAAGTGCTCTTTAGTTTTTGAAGGTATTTCTAATGTCTGTTGATTCTTTGCGCCAAGAAATAGAGTCCCTTATTAACGAATACTCGGTAGTGCTGTTCATGAAGGGAACAGCGGACTTTCCGGCGTGCGGATTTTCCAATTTAGTTGTACAGGTTCTCGAACAGTTTAACATTCCCTTTCACGATGTGAATATTCTTGAGCGTGCCGATTTGCGCCAAGCCATTAAGGACTACACAAACTGGCCAACATTACCTCAGTTGTATGTGAATGGTGTTTTTATTGGCGGTGCTGATATTGTTAGGGAAATGTATATGGATGGTACCTTTGAAAATTTATTGCGGGAGCAGGGACTGCTTACAGCAGCAGAATAAGTGTGATTCGATAATGTGTCGTAAAGGCGATGGCGAATTAAAGCTTCGCCCCATGGTGCGTCGTTCTTCGGAGTTCTCGCCAGAACGGTTCGCTACCAATCTTTCTAAGGCCACAGATTTTCCATTGGCACGGTAGGATTGAATCGTTTCTGTTTTTTAGGACTTACGCGTTAAGCGAAGCGGATAGTGGGTGATTTCAACTGTTTTCGCATATATTCACCGAGCAATTCGCTTTTTAGGCGATAGGCAGTGGTTTTGCACTGCACGGCGAAGCGTTTAAGGCACACGAGGACAATCATCGCGCAGGCGATATGGTTACGCTGGGCGCGTTGTCGTCGGCATTGGCATTTTTCAATGCCGGTGAGCTGTTTAAGCTCTCTATGTAACTGCTCAATTTTCCAACGGAGGCCAACAAGCAATTTGACAGCCTCCGCGGAGCCTTGAGAAACATCGTTCGTCACGATGGTATCGAACCGGTCGGTCAAGACCGCGATGCGAAACAGTTTTGTGTTTACCATTCTCCCCATATCTTTCAAGCGTGCACAACGTCCATGCTGTAAATCTTCCGCCGACCATTGCAAAAAATCCACACGTTCGTGCAAAAATCCGGTTTTGATGCGGCGGTTGCTTTTCAGCGGGCAGTAAAAAATCTTGCCCAGGTTATGGATGCTGGTCATGAGATCGGTGGTGGCGTACCAACTGTCCATCAACACGTATTTAAAGGCCAGCTTCTTGGAGAAAATAGCGTTTTTCAACATTGCTTCAGCGTGTTGCAGCTTGTTCAGTCCGTCGCCATCAGGGTCATAAACCCGAAAGTCAATCGGCCACCACTGACCCGTCTGCTGGTTCACATAAACGCATGTAACAACGCCGATCCCTTTGATTACTGATTTAGAATTGCCGCTGTATTGCCGATAGGCCAGCTCTATCGCCTTGCTGTAGTTCTTGTCCACAATCGTGTCGTCAAAAATAATGCAAGCATCGTCGCACTGCACTATATCCTCCCGCACATGCTCCCATAAAATCCTCGGTGGTAAAGACTCCTCCCGCATATACCGATTCAGCGCGTCATGGCTCACATCCTCGCTATGCTCTGCGTAATACGTCTGGGTAAAATTGATCTGACTAAGCAGCAAAAATTGGCTGTAGTCCTTGTAATTTACGCTGCGTGCTCGTGACATAGACAAGACCTCTTCTTGCTATGCTCTCTAGCAGCTTTCTTGTTTGGTGTTAACGCGTAAGTCCTAAT
>CAIOHY010000085.1 GCA_903858205.1 uncultured Cellvibrio sp. | reverse complement strand
GGTTAGCAGCCTATTTTGCACTGCAACTGTGGAAACAGTTGGCCCCACCGGCGTGGAAATGGAAGCGCTCACCGCCGTGCAGATAGGTCTATTAACCATTTACGATATGTGCAAAGCGATTGATCGAGGGATGACGATTACTGAAGTACGCGTGATGGAAAAACTAGGCGGAAAGTCGGGGCATTGGAAGTCGGAGTAGTAGGTACTAACTTTAAAAAATAGTTAGCGGGGGGAAATAAGGTCTTGTCCAATTCCTGTCCAAATGAGGATAAGGAAATGGCGTCAATCAGAAACCGTAACGGTGTATGGCAAGCACGTATCACCAGAAAAGGCCAAGAGCCTGTAAGCAAATCATTCACCACCCGACACGATGCTGAACGGTGGGCACGGCAAATCGAAACCCAGATCGACCAAGGTCGTTTCGTCTCACTCAAACAAGATGAACGAACAACGCTCGGTGAATTAGTCGGGCGATACAAAGCCGAAGTCACTCCGCAAATGAAAAGTGCTGAGACCGATTCCATCAAGCTACTAGCCTTAATGCGCAACCCATTGTGCAAACTAACTATGATCGCGCTAACTCCTGCACGAGTTGCGGAGTTCAGAGACCAACGGCTTAAACAAGTAACAGCAGGAACCGTTATTAGAGAACTGGCTTATTTCTCTAGCGTCATCAATCATGCGAGGCGTGAATGGGGAATCAATGTTGAAAATCCTGTCCGATTAGTTCGTAAACCCCCTTCCCCGCAAGGTCGAAGCCGAGTGGTGAGCGAAGCGGAATTGGTTCGCATACTGGATGCCTTAACGCCTAGTGCTAAGTGCAGAATAACTCCTTGGATGAAACCCTTGGTTGAACTTGCCGTTGAGACCGCTATGCGCCGTGGCGAGCTATTAAGCCTACGGTGGTCTAATATTGATTTCAACGAACGTGTCGCTCACCTACACATGACTAAAAACGGCGAGGGCCGCTACGTGCCCCTTTCATCCCAAGCTATCGCAATTCTAAAAGCAATGCCAAGAAGTCTATGTGGCTACCTATTTCCGATTAAACCCCAGACTGTCGCTGCCGCTTTTATGAGAGCTACTGACCGCGTTGGATTGGGCGAAGTAAGATTTCATGATCTACGGCATACAGCTACTACAGCAATGGCAAACAAACTACCAAACGTAATTGAACTAGCTGCAGTAACTGGTCACAAAAGTCTAACTATGCTGAAGCGGTACTACCACCCGAAGGCTTCAGAGCTTGCAAAAAAACTGGGCTGAAACACTGATTGAATATGCAAAAGTTGACAAGTGAAAAGCGTTGAAGGCATAAATACGACATGACAATCACCGCTCACCAACTTCACCAGTGCATTCATCACGCTGGCTTCCCCATTCAAAAGCGGTTAGAAGTCGTAAACATCATTACTCAGGGATTGACGGGATACAGAGAACACAGAAGCCGATGGTATTACAGCGCTGCCTCTGAGAAGAAAATCAAAAAGCCCTCATACGGGCACCATGCTCCACAAGGCAGACATAACCAAACCGATGCCAGACATATACTCGTCTCAGCGCTATGCCGAGCTTGGATTTATGGACTGAAGAGTGCGCCAACACTAAATCATAAAAACGATCTGGATACGGATTTTGCAAAATTCGCAATGGAAATCATGCAACTCGAGGGTATCGGTCACGCACACCAACATTTGGAAGAGTACTGGGCTTTTCGCAAAAATACTTGGGCATCAAACGATTTCACATAGAGAAATGGCGAGTTTCCGGGGGGAGTAACCCGATACCTACTCGCTTCTAATGAAGGCTCTAATTACCACGGAGCCTTACTATGCGCCATCGCACCGGATTGAACCCACCCGAAGAACTGGCTGTTGACACTGCTATCGCGGCCGCACTTATCGACTCTACAGAAGCGACTCTGGAAAAAGACCGCGCTACCGGTCACCTAGGAGTGCCTTTCGTTAGAGTAGGACGCCGCATTATCTACCCACTTGCTGATCTTCATGCTTGGCTTAAAGCCAATCGTGTAGTCCCTATTAAAGCCTATGATGCAGATGTAGTTTTACATTCTAGTAAGGAATCAGAATGAACTACAGCACTGAAAACACAAACTGGGCGATATCAGCAAAGGGCAATTATTGGCGCAGGCTTGACGGCAAAGTTTTAGTGGTCGGTCAGTCTAAGGCTAGCGGCGATTACTGGGCTCGGCAAGATGGTGAATATCTAAAAGGAAAATTTCGCACGAAGGAACAGGCTCAGCACGCCGCGGAGACAGTAACTAGTGGCATGCGAGAAAAGTGGTCTCCTATAAAGTCGGTTAGGGGTAACGATGTTCTCTAACACTGACAATTCGCCGATAATTTTTCAGCCAAAAATAAATACTCACGTCTCGGGTGGGAGCCAAGCTTTAACAGCTAATCAAAAATCTAATGGGATTCACCCGCTGCTTGTTTTCGCCAGAATTCTGGATCCAAGCGACGAAGCGCGATTCAACGTCGAGCAGTTCACGGACCTCCCGTCCGGAAAACCAAAGCCCAAACCGGACCCGCTTGTGTTCCGCCGTGCCGACTTAACGCATGATGATCTAAATTTACTTATTGCCGAGTTATGCCGGCGTAATGAATTGGGGGCCGGGACATTCATTTCGGTCAATAGATGCCGAGGCCATCGCTGCCTCGAGAGCGTGGTAATGGTCAGAGCCGTTCACGCTGATTTGGACAACTCTTCGCATGAACAACGAGAGCATTTGTTAAACAAGCTTACCCCATCAATCGTCGTTACTTCAAGTGAAGCTCACCGCCTGCAGTTGTACTGGCTGCTGGATGAAGAGTCGTCAAAAAATAAAGAAGCTGTTGGAAGGCAAAATAAAATTCTGGCTAAACATTACGGAGCGGATTTGGCAGCGACTGATATATCGCGCTTACTTCGAGCACCCGGCTTCAAACACATGAAATACCGTGAAGAAGGACGTACCCCGATTGTAAAGGCCGAATATAACCAACAAATTTACAGCCTCACTCAAATTCAGGATGCATTTCCTGAAATAAGACAGCCACAGGGTGGCCCGCAGAAAACGAAGACCACTACTGCTGACGTTTACTCGGATATCGAGCAGATCGTTATGAAGCGTATAAAGTCGAAACATAACAATCTCTGGACCGGTAACTGGACAGACGCCAAAAAACAAGGGCTATTTGCTTCTGGGTTTAACAGTCAGTCAGAGGCTGACATGTCGTTGGCGTCGCATATAGTGCGCGAACTTACTAAAAATGGAGTCCCGACAGACCAACTTGCAGAGTCGGCTGAAAAAATATTTAGTGAATCATCTTTGGCTGACCGTGATAAGTGGCTTACACGAGATGACTATCGAGAACGAACTATCGGCAAAGCGATCAATAATTTAAACCAATTCTCAGTTGCAGCGACCGACAATTCTTTAACTACCGAATATCAGCTAGATACGCACAAGGATGTGCGCAATGCATCGCGCTTTGCCAGTATGTTTAGAGGTCAGTTATTGTTTGTCTCCACGACAAGGAAGTGGCTTGCATGGGACGGCCAACGTTGGGCTATGTGTGAGCATGGCGAGGAGTTAAGCGCTGCAAAACTTACCTGTAAAGCCCTACTTGATGAAGCATCCGATTTGATGAGTCGCGGGGACTCGCGCGGAACGACATTAGCAAAAGAAGCAATCAACGCGCATACCCTTGCACGAATCGAGGCGATGGTCTCTCTTTCTTCGTCTGAACAAGGCATGTGTGTAACTGCAAATGAACTCGATGCTAGCCCTTATTTATTAGGCGTTCGAAACGGAGCAGTCAATTTAAAGACAGGGATGCTGCTTCAGGCCGATTCAGCGATGCTGATAACCAAGCAATGTAATGCAGACTTCATTGATGATCCAACATGTCCTATGTGGCTCAAGTTTCTTTACGACGTCTTTCAAGGCGATGAAGAAACCATACGTTCTGTTCAGATATTGCTTGGCTATACGCTAATCGGACAAGTCCTTGATGAGTTAATGATCATTTGCTTCGGATTTGGTGCTAATGGCAAGTCGGTTTTTAGTAATGTGATCTCCAGCGTACTAGGCGATTACGGACAAACAGCGCCGTCCTCGATGCTGAGCGTAAGAAGAAATGATGATCATGCACCACGCAATGACCTAGCAGGCATCAAAGGCGCGCGATATCTCAGCGTTAATGAGTTACAAGCAGGGGACCGGCTGGACGAGCGAGTTGTTAAATCTATCGCCGGTCGTGAGCCCATCTCGGCACGATTCCTTTTCGGAGAATTTTTCACATTCATGCCCACCTTCAAGGCGTGGGTCCGAACAAACCACAAACCGATTATTTTGGGGGACGACATCGGCATCTGGCGGCGCATTGTACTGATCCCATTTTCCAGAACATTCAATCAGGAGGAACAAGACCCTCACCTCGAAGAGAAATTGCTATCCGAACGAGACGGAATTCTTGGGTGGATTCTTCAAGGCACAACAGAATACCTAAAAACTGGCATCGTAATAAGCCCCCGAATGCGAGCAGAAATAAATAGTTACCGTGCAGACAGCGACTTGCTGGGAGAGTTCCTTGAGGATCAAACCTATCAGTCGGCGGACGCTAAAGCGGAACAAAAAGATTTCTATTGGAATTACAAATGTTGGTGTGAGCGCAATGGGGTTAGGCCGCAGAGTAAAAAATCACTAACCCAACGGCTAAAAGAACGCGGATTTTTGGACGGGAAGAGCGGATCGAGCCGGTACTACATTGGACTGAAGCTCATTGATCTGTTTGATCAAAAATTAGAGCCAAAACCTAACCCGGAAATTAGGAGCAGCTAATTGGCCGCCCTTAAATAAAGCACTGCCTGTTTTTAACACGGGGAAGGGGTGGACGGGATGGACATGATGTTAGCTATTTCCGTAAAGTTCTATAAGTATTTTTCTATCCGCGAGACTTTGCGCGAATTGATGAAATCATGTCCAACACGCCCAAATTAATTTAAACGGAGATAATCATGCAAGCAAAAACATGTATGGAAGCGTTTGCCAAGGGGGGAAAATTTAGCCATCAACATACTCGGACCCAAGGCGCATACAAGCTGGCCGAGCGGCTAAGGCAATGGAAACAATGTGAGCGCGAGGTTTGCCGTATTGCCAGCGCCATCAAACACCCTTCAGCTAGATATGACCTGATGCACTGCACTTATGAAGACAAGCACTTATGGCTAAGTCGGATTCTTAAGATCATTTCCTACGAGTTATCTGCCAGCATTATCCCGTCGTTTAAAGCTCTATCAGGAGACGGCATGTCTAAGGCCGATATTGACCGCCATCTGACTCAAGTCGAGCGCCGCTGTATGAAAGTCTTGCAGGAGTTGGAACGCGCACGATTAAACATCAAACCCATAAGTCGTGAATATGCGCGCATGCGGAATGGAGAGTCATTAGTGGGTGACGCGTTGGCAAATGCTAGGGAGATGCTTGATGACATAATTGGACTTACTCCACCAAAAATTCAGGGACAAATTAAACCGCCGGTCCACGGAGTCATTTAGAATTATTTCTGTTCATGCTTGTCTGAGCGCTTTGGCAAGTGCAGCGGATTATCTATTACGAAGCGTTTGACATCGTCTATCGTTACCAACGGCTTATATCCCTTAGGCTTAGGGCCGCGGGTTCGGGGTGCATCAGTCATCTTCAACATGTACATAGCGTCTTCCAGTCCAGCCAGCACCCGCACACTGCGCGCTCTGTCTTCCATCGCCTCTTTGGTGTAATGACCATTTTTCAGAACCGCAGTGCGCTGTCTGGCTTTACCAGCCAAAGTTTTAGGGCCAGTGGATCGGCCACCATGGAACTGGCATACAGATTTACCCTTCAGGGCAGGCTTGCCACATTGTTTTCCAGTGCGTTTTGACTTTGCCGCGCACCGCGCGCATGCTATTTTGCCGCCAGCTGTCGATAAGAATGCCTCAGATCGTTTTTTTTTATGCTCGCCTGTAATATCCATATTGTGCATTTTGATCAAAAACTTTGTCCAATAAAGCATTACGGTAAAAAATAACTTAAACCAACTCAGGCATTCTTGTAGTTGTGAAATCTGCGGCAGCTATCGAAGAATCTGACATCAAAATCATCCAGTGCCCAACTGGCGTATCAGTAAACGTATTAAGAGCGTCCCTAGCAACTACAAGAACTCCGTCTTTGCCAGTATCTAAAACATTCTCGCTGCCTATACCAGCAAGTTCGAACAGTTCTTCTAGATCACTGTCAATGCCTGTTTCGTAGTCAAAATATTCATAAACATACTCATCACTCAATTGCAATTTATCTTGCGTATCAAAGCCAGTAAGCATGACTACAGCATCGTTCTCTAGTCCACTTAGATCATAAACATCTTTACCAGAACCCACCAGCCAATGGTTCTCGCCGTCGAAT
>CAIOHY010000084.1 GCA_903858205.1 uncultured Cellvibrio sp. | reverse complement strand
TTTATTCATGGTGAATCATGCCCCGGCTCAATATGAACGTATTTATTTAAGTCAACTTAATCTGAAATCTAACACTAAACAGTCAACTTAAATTTCGTTATTCCCCTTATCAGCGGTACCGCTGGCTCCGGACCTTTGATTTCTAAGATCCTTTCGTTTATTAATCGACTCATAAAGCCATACAACAACGTTAAAAACTACGGCTATAATGACAATAGAAAGTAAACCAATTTCAATGAATTTATCCACCGCTTCAGGATTTTTTTCCTGCAATTCCATCAAGCCGCATAACGCACAAGTAATTCCCATAACCAGCACCATATTCAATTGTTACAAGTCGAAGTTATGCCCCTTCAGCAATCAAGCCTGATATGCGTTGGAGGCTATTTTGAGAATATTGTGTGCACTTGATTTGTGACAATGATTTTTATATGAAAAGTGATGATTTCCTGCAATCCCCGCTGCACGGGCCAGACAAAATGGGACTACACGCATTCTTTGATGTAATCCTTCAATCCCCGCATCACGGGGCAGACCTATTCATGCTCCAGGTCAAGCTGGTGACCATCCTTCAATCCCCGCATCACGGGGCAGACAGATGATGGATAAGATGGACGATGCTGCGCACCCTTCAATCCCCGCATCACGGGGCAGACTCTGTGGGCTTTGGTAGGGGCAGGCCTGCTGCTCTTCAATCCCCGCATCACGGGGCAGACGGGAGTGTCATCAATATGTTTCACCCTGATGCCCTTCAATCCCCGCATCACGGGGCAGACCAAAAGAACACAATTTTACTTACAGCAGGAATCCTTCAATCCCCGCATCACGGGGCAGACTACGTGAGTGAATTTGTGTTGAGTTAAACCAACCTTCAATCCCCGCATCACGGGGCAGACTCTTTACAAATTACTACTTTTTTAGTAAGCGAATACCATCGATATCATGAAAATCAGCTTTCGCTTCTGATCCACAAATTAAGTCTATACCGAAGGGTTTAGATGTATCTCTCTTCAATATTTTTACATCTGAGTTGCGAAGTTCATTTGATATCTGAGTTAGTAACATTTGATTTATGTCACCTGCGTATAAGCTTCTATCTACTCTGAATAAATACCTTCTCAACAATCCTTGTATTTTCAACGTAGGATTACGAATTTGGATAATGACCAACATCAAAAATGGTCTCTAAATTGTGGAAAAGCTTTTCCATTGTTTTCTCACTTTTGAAAAAATCTCTACACGCATGGCGAGTTTGAACAAATGGATCCGATAATTGGCCTGCAGAATACAAACGAAAAGCAAGTGGAATTACTGTTTTAAATTTTAAAGTGTCAGCAAGGTCGTATGCTAAGGAGTGTGCATTTCCTGAATGCACGATTCCTATAGAAGGATGATATCCGGACATCCAAATGACCGATTCACATAAAGCATAGAGACAACTGGTTGCCATACCTAAGCACTGCTGCAAGATCTTCGGTGCCTTATCTCGGCTCTCCCATATAATATTGTGCGAATTAGCAATAGAATTATAAATTTGCCTTACTTTTGCTCCCTCTCGACCTCTCAGTTGATCCAGATTAAAAGTATTTATAGCTGATTCATCAAACATTAACGAATACAAGGTGCGAGCACTTTTAAGACGTAAATCAGGATTTGTCGTTATTAGTACTTGCTTAGTTATCCTTGAAGCAGATTTTGATGAATCACAAAAACCAACCGCGTACAATCGTACTGACTCTTCTCCAACCCACATAATCAAAGATTTGTGTTGAGCCGCCAATTTTATTGCCTCGTGCGTAACAGAGACTCCAGGCTGTATAAATATTACTGAGAACATTGCTGCAGGTATGTCAAAGCAACCATTTTTATTCGTGAAAATAAATGCATGACTATCAGCCGACAAAGAACCATACTCTAAAAATATGTACGGCTCTCTATCTTTTAAGGGAACTACATAAGGCTTTTCGATGTTTTTCATTAGGAAATATGGGCTGGCACGAAAACCGAACGCTGATGCTGATTATCCCAATAGGGTGCTCGCATAGGTCTTACTGCGGGGATATCACTTTCAGAAATTTTTATGTGCCTATTGCGATCATAACAACGCACGATTGCATCATTATCTTCCACAACCTCAATCGCTCGAATCTCTCCATATCCAGATCTGCGGCGGGGTCCAAGATGAGTCACATAACCTGTATTGAATAGATCAATAATGCTCTCTGCATCTCCTATGCAGAATGCCGAAAGGCAGTCAGTACCAGTTACGCCATAAAAACCAAGCATGTTTCTATGAACACCCCTCACTACATCAATTTTACCACCATGAGGATCAAGTTCTGCCAATTTACGCCGCCCCATGGAAACCAATTCATTGGCAATATTTTTAGCCAACAGCGCTTGATCCATTCGCTGAGTATAAAATTCGTTGGAATGGATCTGTTTACCATTGGGGACAAGCATACTGGCTTTAAAGAACCAATCGCCATCACTCTCATGACGCTCTAAAGGTAACTGTTCGCTTAACGTTCTAATGTGTTGAACGTCAGCAGCCTCACCAGGATTCAATTTAATTTTCACCACTATGAATGCCAGCAATGCATCAAGATGGATAGGCACGCTTGGAGCGGCCATCCTATCTTTGAGATAAAAATCTATCCTGAGCGGTCTCATATTACGCAGCCCCTTTTTTTAGCTTCGCCGTATCTTTGAAGAAACTTTCCAGTTCTTCCCGATTCAATGATTCAATTTCAGCAACAGCAGCCTCTTTTAAGCCGTTAAATTCACTGGAAAGAACAAAGCCTCCATCGGAATTGTAAAGATCATCACCAGATTTCTTAATGTCAACATCCCAAGTCTCTGAGTTCAGAGAAAGGTATTCAACACGTGATTTTCCAAATCCCATTCTTCCAAAACCACCAAAATAATTTCGTTGTAACATCCCCTCAAGACTCATTATCAACAGTCCTAACTGGGCTTCGGTAATATCCGGCGAAAATGTTAACGAAAAGTGTAACGGCGTATTTTCAGGAATCACCTCAAGATTAATGAGATGTGAAAGCGTTGATTTCTTTACCGCCTGTTCTTGATTTTTACTTTCCTTTCTGGCGGTTTGATTTGCTTCTACACCAGAATAATAATTTGCTATAGCCTCAGTTCCACCGTTGATCTTCTCAATTTCACCTTTTGACAATCCGCGCAACATGTCATCAGCGCGGGTGAAGTGTCTTATGTCGCTGAATTGCCAGGGTTCAAGAGGGGTTTGACCGAACACATGCCCAAAAAGGGATTCGACTGAAGATCTTTGATTTTCATTGATAGAGACAATGTGATTATCAATGAGCGCTTTACAAATCACATTGATGTCCGATGACTGAAACTTGGATGAAAATAGACGTGTACCGCCACCAAACAAACCCATGTAAATATGATCCGCTGCTCTTACTAGCTCTTCAATCGAGTTTGTATTTTCAGGGTTTCCGCTAGATGCACCACACGATAGACCATTAAAAAGATCAATAGAAACTGGCCCACTCGCAGCAGTTAAGTATGGAAGCAAAATATCACGTGCTTTGCGGCGTAAATTTCCGCGTAGGCCATTGGAGGCGAAGTACGGGACGTGAGAACCTCCAATTCGTTTTTTTAATGTATAGCTTGTTAGTTTATTTTCTTTTTCGTCTTTGACACTATTTTCCGGGTAAGCTTCATGCCACGGCGATGTTGTACGAAGAATTACATCGATACGGTTTACTGGTGGTGCAATTAATTGACTATTCATTTGAATCTCCTGATTTTTTGGATTTTAAATCGTTGTATTTTTCAAAACTGTTTATTGCTTCTGGGGCTTCTATCTCTGACAAAACAAAATCCAAAGCCCAGGCTTCCGCATGATTCAAGGCATAAAGGGGGGCATAGTCTTCTTCGGCAGCAAGGCCTTTCTCTATGAGCTCATTGGCCCACCGCAGCAACCCACCAGATTTAATCTTGCTAGCCTTCAGATCGCTAAAACCCAAAGGGCTTTGCACCTTCGCTCCAGACTTCTTTTCCTTTTCAGGAAGACTGTCGATATAAATTTCTTTTAACTTAATTGATATATCCCGTGCCTCTACAATGGCCTGGCGTCTCGCGTGAAAAACCTTTTCTCCCAGACGGAAGCTTATTAAATCTCGGCTATAACAAACGGGGGTTCGCCAAAGCATGTGCTGATTGCGGTTAACCTGAATTGAAAACACAAACGGTGGTTCAGGTGGATCAATAAATGCCCAGCCTCTATTTACTTTTTTGGCGACTGCATGAAAGCCATCACGGTTATAAATCCCCGTTGCCAAATCCAGTAAAAATGGGCCTGTTTCATATATCGCTGAGCAATGCCCGCATCGATGGCTTAAACTTGAATCGTATAATTCACCGTGCAGCGTAAATGACGTGGGGAACTTCAGTTCAGTGACCGGTTCGTTCTTTAAAATCGAACCTCCACACATTCCACATTGTGTGTCTACTCGTGCAGACATTGAGCCCACCGGCGCTATCGAAAGAGCCTCACAAACTAATTTTGAGGGACTTAACATATCCATGATGTATAGCCCCCCAAATTCACCTTACCGATGAGTCCATAGCCTTTATTTAGAAGGGTGCCAGCCTGCCAAATTCCTTTGAGGTTCATTCGCATCTGGAATTTTCCGCTGACTAGATAATGGTTACCAACACCACTGCGCTTGGCATCAACGATCTTTAACTCCAGCTCTTCATCGGGTGGAAGATCTAAAATAAGATCACTATTTTCTGCTGCTTTCTTCGCCTTTCTCAGCATACTCATGATGGAATACTCTAGAAGCTCCTTTTCATCCATCTCTAATCGTTTTTTTCTGGTCGAACGCCACGGCCTGCTCTCGTCATTACCATAAAACCGCTTTATCGCAATGTTGCGAGCGACATAGGTAATGGCATTCTCACTCTCGCGCCCAAATAGTTCTGTCTCAAAGGATTTGCATTGCATCCGCTCTGCTCCAATCTGATTCGAAACAACCTGGGTTAATGCAACGACAGCCGGCCCCATGAGATCTATTTTCCTTTCGTCGCAAAGAACCCCAACCCATGAGTGAGTTGCCAAAAAACGCAGCGGGGAAACCGAGTTAATCGTCCTTCCATCCTGATCATGATTAAAGACTTCAGGGGGACAGATATTCGTGGCAGAAACAGCATCTCTGATCGTGTCACCGAAGAACTGCCCTCCAGGATTAGTAAGGGTGAAAAGCTTTTGCTTCATTGTTAATTATCCTTAGTGCGTGTAAGATTATGTACATCTTAATCTTAAACACACTACTGTCAATTGACTTTTAATGAAAAGGTAACTTTATGTTTGTTTTCAGTATTCCCCTTGAGATTTGCGAGGCGGTATCAATAGATTTTGATCCAGAGGAGGCTAAGGAAGGCTCGCAGGCATCCAAGGACATTAAAAGCGCCGTTCGGCAAATGATCACATCGGCAATTGATAGAGGGTTTGTTCCAGAGTCGATTCGACGTATTGAGAGAGGGTATCGGCTGCGCTTGCCCCTGCCAGCAAATTACACACGGATGATTTCCAAGTGGGCCAATGATCTGGGCGCAAATGAATCT
>CAIOHY010000083.1 GCA_903858205.1 uncultured Cellvibrio sp. | reverse complement strand
GACGAATACGGAATGAGTATCGCGGAGGTAGTTGCTAAGAAGAGCAAAGACCCGTGGAGGAAGGTCGGAGTAGTGATACTCAGAGAAGACCACTCCATAGCCTCAGTAGGGTATAACGGATTCCCTCAAGGTGTAGAAGAAGACTGGTCATCGAGAGAAGAGAGGTCAAAGTTCGTAATCCACGCAGAGCAGAATGCCCTCAGATATACCCATCCGGGCGAAGGAAAGATACTAATCTCAACTACCCTACCATGTAGAGACTGCCTAAAGGCCATAGCCGCCTATAAGATAAAGAGAGTCCTCTACAAAGATGTTTACCACACCGATCCAATAGCCTTGGAGATAGCAGAAAAAATGGGAGTCACACTAACACAATTATGAGCGACGAAATAATGGCACTAATCTTAGCATGGAGCATAGTAGTAGCCTGCTTCATTATAGAAACAATCACCAAGAAATAGATTATCGTTAACGATAATGAACTACACAAAAATCGGCGCAATGCCAACTCACAAATACATCTGGGTAGATAGTAAGTATACCCATGAAAAACCCGTAGGCCCAGTAGAAGCTATGTGGGTAGGACTAACCAGCATACCAAGCAGAGCATGGGGAATAAACGTCATCCTAAGAGAAGGTGGCGCACTCTACAGAAACATCCCACCCAACGCAGTAAGATTCAAAGAAGAGTCACTGGAAAACTGGCGGATAGAAGAGAGCCAACTATGGAACTGCTACTCATATAACTTCAGTATACTACAGAACCCAATACTAACAGGTCTTCAAGTAACAGCCAAAGTCGGCCCAAACATACTAAAGGGAACCTACCTATTCTCAACTACCCACCTAAACGATGGGTGGTCAGATAGCCCAGAACAAGACAAAGAATTCATCTTCATAGAACTGAACAACGGAAGGCTAACAATCCAACCAACAAACCGAGTAGCATTCATAGATAAATCCTACATCCTACCAACCTGTATGCCAAAACTAAGACTCCAAGATACCATCTACTCATGTGAGTAGAAATTCTGAACATAGAACAGAACATAGAACATCTGTCCATACATTTTTATTGACATAGAAAATACGAGTTTTTATGGGGGGAGGGGTTTCCGCGTTGGGAGCCAGCCAGTCGGGCATGGTAGGGGAGTCCCCCGGTGGCATCGCCGCTCTATAAGAAAAGAGATTCCTTGGAGTCACGGCCTATGCTCACAGCCTGCCATGCTCTGCTCATAGTATAGTGAAGCATAGCCAGCGTGCAGCATGATCGATGGCATGGCTTGTTGAGACAGGCATGATGTCCATTATCGACGCTATGTCATTATGTGATGTTATCAATCTCAAGAAGGATCATGGTATAATGCAAGCGACTTGCAATAATCTTTGCGCTACGTTGGCCCAGGATTGCGTTGAATCAATCGGGCGGTGTATCGGCATGGCCGGATTTTGGGGGCAATCGCATTTTGATCATGGAGCTGGAAGAGCGATTCTGATATTGCTGTGACATTCGCTCAGTGTCCTTTTCTGTATATGGCGACACTTTGCTTTTCAGATTATCGTCGTGCCGATAATATCGCTTAATCGTTATATCGTTATATAGCGATATAGCGAAGCAACGCATCGCATCGTCATATCTTGATATGTTGATATGTTCCCTGCTTTGCTTGTCATATCATCATATCTTGATTCTTTGATATGTTGTCTTTTCTTAATGTCAACATTCCCGTGTTTACAACATGGCACACTTTATGCTTTGCGCTATCTTGTCAGAGTAAAAAATAAATGAAAAAAAACTATTGACGGGATGAGATGTTTCACCTATTCTCTTCCCTGTGATGTTCGCACAGTGGCTCTGAATGAGGCTGCGCGGGTAATTTCACGAATTGATCTTTGAGATAAAAAAACTTTTCGCACTGGCTGATTGCTAGTGGCGAATCTTCAAATATGAATAAGCAAATATATGCGCTGCGGATCAAACTTGCTTCACTTACCGATGCAAAAAAGATTCACGCGCTTAAACTAAAAATCCAACAAATAGAAAAAACCCAAAAATGAACATCACCAATACAACTGACTTGAAAAATGCGATCCGCTCCGGGGCTTATACCTTCCCCGGTTGCTATCCTTTATTCTTTATCACTTCGGACGGGGCCGCTTTGTCCTTTGATAGCGTCAAAGCTAACCTTCGCTCTGTGTTGTGGAGTATTAAAAACAAAGTCAATGACGGCTGGCAAGTTGTAGGCTGTGACGCTAACTGGGAAGATGGCGAGTTAACCTGTGAACATTCCGGCGAGCGCATCGAATCAGCCTATTGTGATTAATCTTTCACCCCATAACAAACAAATAACCTAAACAGAAAAACCTAATAAAATGAAAATGACATTGAACACCTACCAAATTGCGGATGAACTATTGAAAGATTCAAACGCCCGCTGGAGTAGAGCGGGAGCTTATGCTCTTGCTGAATATCTGGAGGAATACGAAGAAAGCACTGGCGAGGAAATCGAACTCGACACTTGCGCTATCCGGTGCGATTTCTCTGAATATGCCAGCCTTCAAGACTGGGCGCATGATTATTTTTCCAATGCTCTGGAGGAACTGGGTTTTGATGAAACCGAGGAAAACGACGACGACGAAGTTGATTCTAAAATCCGCGAATATATTCAAGATCACGGGCAATTAATCGAGTTTGACGGTGGTGTAATTGTTTCTTCGTTCTAATCCAATGCGCGGGATGTTCGATCCGTCCCGCTTTTCCCTTCTCATCTTATGTCTAAAATATCCTCTTCTCTTCAATACAACAAAGCAAAGAATCGCTTTTTCGTTCTTTTGTTTCTCCTTTCCACTATCGGCGCACTCTTAACCTTTATCCTGCTTTAATCCCCTCCACAGCATCCGGGCAATGTTCTATCCGTTGCCCGCTTTGCTCTAAAATCCCCGCTATTGCGTTTTTCCTACCTTTCTGCACCCTCTACCTTCCTTTCTACTTTCGCGCATTCTTACGCCCGTGATCGTTTCCGATAATCCCTCCACACTGATTTTCCCTCCACAGCAAACCAAACCTAAACCTAAAAAAATGAATAATACACTCCACGCGCCCACGCCTTGGGCAATCCACACTTGCAACGAAAACGGCCCTTTTCTGGATTCGTTTTTCCTCTCCACAACGGCCCAAACTTGGGATGGCAACGAATGTGAGCAAATTATTTGCCGCTTTCCTACTGGAACGGGGCAGTTTTCCGATATTGGCCGCGAAAACCTTGCCAATGCTCATTTGATCTCAGCCGCTCCCGATTTACTCTCCGCACTGGAATCGGCATACAATGCAATTGCTTGGGATATTCCCGGCGAAAATCTTTCTGATCAGGAAGAGGAGGCACTGCTCGATGTCATCCGCGCTGCAATCGCCAAAGCAAAGGGGGTAGCATGAAAATCGAGAAAGTCACCTTTCCACAAGGCGGGATATTCGCCAAAGGTAGTTTTGCTCTCCACAAAGTCACCTCTCCATACTTCACGGGCCATTGCTCGGCGTGGTATTTTGCAGACGGGAGCTTGCAAGATTGCGAATGGATTCGCCGCGATGGAGTCCGCCGCATTATTCCAATCGGCACTCCGATGTATCGTTAT
>CAIOHY010000082.1 GCA_903858205.1 uncultured Cellvibrio sp. | reverse complement strand
TCAATGGATACTGTGCCCACAAACGCATTGGTGGGCGTACCACTGAAAGTGCGGGTTGCAGCATTAAAACTTAACCATGCAGGCAATGCACCACCACCGCCAAGTTGTGCGGTATAGGTTAAGGTGTTACCAACATCAGGATCGGCAAAGGTGTTCGCAGCAAACTGGAAATTAAACGCAGTATCTTCCGTTGCATTTTGATTAGGAATGGCGTTAACGATCGTGGGTGCATCGTTATCAATACTGTTTACCGTAATACTTAGTATATCGGTATCCGATTTTGCACCACCGGATCCCGAATTGCCTAAGTCATTAGTCACCATTGAGAGTTGAACTGTACCGCTAAAATTGCTTGTCGGCTCGAAGGATAAAAATGCTAGCGCAGAATTTATTTCAGCAACCGTTCCTCTGAATGTCATGGTTGCATCACCGGAACCATCACCAACGGTAAAGTTCAAGAGCGACGGATTTGCAAATGTGAGACTGCCATTGTCTACTGAAAGCGTTACTTCTACATCACTATTGCCAGCATCAACATCAGAAACCTTGATCTGATTGCCGACATAGAGCCCTTCAGTGTTATAGGTGCCGGCCGGGATTGGTACAAAATTGGTTCCACCACCTGGCTTGTCCCACTGCAGTTTTATTTCTGCATTCCCACCTAGCTCCACGTACTCCACAACAACTGAATAGGTTCTTCCTGCTTCAAGGCTCACTAGCCCACTGGTGTCAATTGTGGATCCGTGAGGTGTCCAATTCTGGATGACAAGATTCCCATCTATGTATACCCGCACCTGGTCGTCACTTATGGTTCGAAATGTATAACTTCCCGCATCCGTAACATATATGTCGCCAGTCCAACGCACAGAAAAGTTATCCGCACCTATACCCGCTGCGCCAGACGCGCCTGTTCCCCAATAGAAATCGACGGTAGCGTCAGTGCGAGTCGTGGGCATGCCAGAAAATGTCGTATTGTTATAGTACTCACCCTTCAACCCCGCACCTTGGCTGAAATTTATCGTGCTCCCCTCATTCATACTCACAGACGATGGGATGGTATTGACAGGAGCATCATTCACACCAGCAACCGTGATTGAAAAATCATCGTAGCTGTTGGCGCCATAGCTGTCTGTTGCTGTCACCCTTACATCAATTGTACTAACGTCGCCGTTGGCAGGTGTACCGCTAAATGTGCGCGTGCTGGCATTAAAGGTTAACCATGCGGGTAATGCCCCTCCGCCTACCAAAGTGGCTGAATAGGTAAGAGTGTCACTATCCTCAAAAATGTTGGATCCTTGAGAGTTAGAAAATTGGTAGGTGAACGCGTAATCTTCAGTGGCGGATTGATCTGCTAACGCACGTGACACTCTGGGTGTATCATTAGGTGTCAGACTAACGTAATCAATATTAAATTCTCCGCCCGTGCTGGTGAATCCGTAGTTCCAGCGATGAGCAAAGCTCTGTGTATAGCTTAAGATCGTCCAGTTTTCCCAACCGCCTGTGCCAGGTGCGGTTCCGTTAATAAATACATCCCCATATCTATCGTCCGCATTACTGAGTAAAAATGTACCCCCTCCGACGTTCGAAGCCACTCGAATATCTATGGTGTATATGTCCGTTCCACCTACAGGCCGAAAGGGATTGCCACTGCCATTATAAAATACGTACCAATCGCCATTTTGAAAGTTGCCAGTATATTGGCCATTGCTGGCAGATCCATGAGCGTAGTTTTGAACACCAGAACTGTTGTTGTACCATTCAGCTTCGATCCGATTTCCTACTTGCAATACAAAATCATCATAAACAGTGCCACCGTTACCATCATTGGCGGTGACTCGTATGGAGTAGGAAGTAACATCGTTTATGCCCGGCGGCGTTCCGCTAAACGTGCGTGTGCCCGCGTTGAAACTCAACCAGCCTGGCAGTGCTGAGCCATCATGCTGGGTCGCCGAATAGGTGAGCGTGTGACCATCAGGATCAGTAAACGCATTGGACGCAAATTGGTAATTAAAGGATACGCCCCTCAAGGCCTGCTGATTATTTATTGCAGTTGCGACCACGGGCGCCTGATTGGTGACATTCCGGTCAACAACAGCAATGGCCATATCTTTACTCGAATCGCCAGTGGTGTTGACCACAAACTCAGCCGCAATCACGTTACTGTTGATATAACCGACGCCAACAAGATTGTCTGCGCCATTATTGGTCTTGAACTCAACCCAATAAACGACGTAAGCGTTGAGCGTAATTTGGGAAAAATCAAAGTTAACCCAACCGAGCGATCCGCCAATGGTGTTGGTAGCTACCGTTGCTGTCGCGACAACAGTGCCGTCATAATTAGCCTGATGTATTAACATTTGAACCGAGCTGGCGCTGGTACCGTTATTAGCGAGCATGACCTGAATACGGTCTACGGTATTGCTCGATGTAAGCTGAATTCCCTGCAAAATCGCACCGCTGACAGGAATCGCTTGTTGGTTGGTTGCGACGCCGGAGTACAACCTCACCACATCGGCCAGCACACCCTCCCACTGCATAGACTGCTCTGAGGAGAAAATTGAGGCTGTTTCAACAGCACCCACTTTTTCCTCCAAATCCCAATCAGCACCCGGACGGCCATTACCGGTTACATCATTACTGGCCGCGACATCAGCACCGGTCAAATCACTCAGCTGACGCAAGAAGTTCACACCGCTCGCATTCGCCGCCAGATCGCAGCCATACAGGAGAATATCCGCGTCTTCACCCAGCGCCGCTTGCCAGCCTGACAATTGCGCCGCGAACTGATTGATATTGCCCTCATTAAGCACTTGGGAACCCAATTGCAAATTGCCAGCGATGCCGTGAGAGATAATGTGAACCGCAGAAATACCACTAACTTTGGAGAGATAATCACTGATTTGCGCCACGCCATCTTTGGCGCTATCGAGGTACACGATCGCAACGGAGTTGCCATCAATCTGCGCGCGTATGTCATCAACCAGGGTTTGGTAGTCATCCACTGCGGTATCGACAAATACCAAGGTGGTTATGACGGAGCTTTCATCGAGGGGAATATCTGCCTGGGCATGAACATCATTGTCACTTGCCTGGCTTTCCATGATTAATGGAGCAGAAGGCATGTAAATGCTGACCAAATCCACCTGTTTGGATGCATCTGCCAAATACTGGGCATCGGAGTTTCCGTCGTCGAAAACGGCGATGTCCGCAGTGGCGGAAAAAAGAAGCCTCGGCTCAAGCGCTTCTATTAGCGGACGACGATGACGCGGTGGTGTTGGCATGTATGTAGATAATTCTTTGGGTTTAAGGAGTAGTGAGTAACCAATGCACCCTTTTGTTTATGCACCTCCGCCAAACCCTAGCGTTACTTGCTTTGCATAAACCTGATTAAAAAGCAGTCTATTTCATCATTCTGGCACATTCTGCCGAAATACTGTGGCACATAAAAAAATAATCTATATTTCCGTAAAACAACTCGCTTTGGTTTTAATGGCTCACGGCAAAGTGCGAGCATCAAGAAGACTCAAAGTCACACCATCAAATGTGATACGGCACTTTAAACCACTCGGCAAACGGTTGTTGGGGTTGGGAAACGCGAGGCGGATCCCGAAGGTATTGCTTGGGCCGTCGATAACCTGATCCACTAAAGTAACTTCCGCAGAATAAGGCCTATCGCCAACCCCTAATTCCGGTACGACGCTGGCTTTCATACCCGCTTTGATTTTGCCGTAAAGGCTCGCGGGGGCAAAAACCTCAACGCGCAAAGGATCCAGTTGCGCCAATTTGAGCACTGGCTCGAAATCGATATGCTCACCGGGCTGTTTCAAACGCTCGACCACCACACCATCAATAGGGCTAACCAAGGTGCGCCGCTGTAAATCAGCCAGAGCGCGTTTATGCTCTAACTCGGCCTGACGTTTGCGATCAAGCGCCTGCTGCAACTGTTGCTGTGCAATCGCGTGCTCCGTTTTCAGCTTATCCAACTCGGAGAAAGAGGCCGCTTTCTTCTTATACAAGTCATCAACACGAGTCAGGGCGCGCCCGCTAAACTCAACTGCCAGCTGTTGCGACTGCACATCGCTAGTTAATTCAGCTTGCACACGGCGCAATTCAGCTGTGGCTGTTTCCAAACCCGCATCCAACCGCGCAACCACATCGCCTTTTTTGACTACGTCATTCTTCTCAACCAATACCTCACTAATGACCCCTTCAACCGCACTACTCATTTCAACCACAACAGAAGGCTCGATCCGACAATTCAGTTGTGCCGGCTCTTGGGTCTGTGCATACACCTCTCCGCCAAAAAGCGCGGTCAGAAGTGAAAAAGCAGACAATTTATGCATGTTTGATCCGTTACAAAAAAAAGCGCTATAAAAATACAAATTGCTTATTACTATAGTGCAAAAAAATCGTTTATGAGAAATGGCGTATAAAAACTTGTTGGAGCGCACGATACCACTGCGCAGCCAAGGGTTCAGCGGGGTGCTGGAAGCGCACATAGGCCCGCTCACCGTAATGGCCGGATTGCACAAAATCACTCAAGGTTATATCGAGCAAAAACACCTTTTCTTTTACGCGCACTCCCGATGGGTGAGTTACATCCACAGCTAAGCGCCCTCCGCCCTGCGCTCCCAAAACCTGGCTGGGCAATTCAAGCGATGCAACCGGAACCTCCTGTGCCAGTTCTGCCGCAATAGTATGCAGTGGGCTGCTAGCGAATTTAACGCTGATACTGCTGGTTTGCTTGAGCAAACCGACTTCATCTTGCAAGAGCGCCGCGCGAACACGCACCAAATCAGGCTTTTCGATTAACGCAAACTCATCCCCCTGCCGCAAAAAGCTACCAGGAAGATGATGTAGACGAGTGACTCGGAAAATCCCACTGGATGGACTCCGAACTACCAAATTCTCTACGCGCGCCTGAAGCAACTCAATTTCCGCACCAATGGCCTTAAGATCTTGCTCAAACAACCGTGCTTGCGCCCGATCTTCAACCCAGGCTTGTTGATAGCGGGCTTCGTACTCTCGCAAACGGGCTTGCTGTGTTGCCAAATGCGCCACTAGCGCCGGATTGCGTAGATATACCAACTCTTGCCCTTGCGCTACGGTAGCGCCGTCCGCAACCAATACCTGCTCTACTTCGCCGCTGGACTCCACCTTCACGCGCGCCTCATCCGGCAACCAAAGCACGGCTTCCACTGAGGTCGACATTGGCATTGGTGCCGCGACCAAAAATACAATCGCGACTACTACACCCGCGGCGGTCACACCCAGCGCACGATGACGTTTGCTGGCCAACTGTTTATCGCGCAGCAAATAATTCAGCGCTTTTAGAGCCGGCCATAACAGCTGGAAAAACAAGAGCCAGCAGCCAATAACCAAACCCAACGTGGGAAAATAATTCGCTACCAATAGAATGATAACGAACAGCATTAACAGGCGATACGCAAACGCGGCGACGCTGTAAACGGTAAGCAGTACCGCCTCGCGATTATTCACCGCCGGTGAAAACACACCGCTCACACCGTAGGCGTAACGGCGCAATAAATAACTGAATTGCTGATTAGCGCGCGTTGCGAGATTAGGTAAATCACATGCATCGGTCAACAGATGGTAGCCATCAAAACGCATTAACGGGTTGCCATTAAAAAACAGTGTGGACACTCCCCCGATGATCATGATGTTGTACAAAAAATCTCGCAGGAAACCGTTAGGTAACTGCAGCCACATTAGCAGTGCGAGCGCCGCTAAAAACAATTCCACTGCCATGCCCGCTGCGCCCACCATTAATCGCTGCCGCTTGGACTGAAAACCGGTTGCCGCACTTGCATCGACATAAGGCAGCGGCGTACCCACAACAAAAACCAAGCCGCAATCATTCACTTGCCCGCCCCAAACCTTGGTAAATAATCCGTGCCCCAATTCATGTAGCACTTTGAAGCAGGGATAGGTCAACCAAAGCAAAAACAAATTTGACGGTGATAACAAGCGGTCCAAATGCCCTTGGGTGAGCTGTGTCCAATGGACTCCCATTTGCAAAAGTGCGTAGCCAACTACGAGCAACCACACAATTCCCATAGTGCGCGATGCAAGCAAACGCGCAACCGGCATTAACTTGTCGAGCAGGCGATCAGGGTTGCCAAGCGGGATATTCCAGGTGAGTGGATTCATGAACAAACGCAGCCAGCGCTGTTGTTTTTTTTGTTCGCGTCGCGCAAATAACTCCTGCGTGTTTGGTGGCAGATCACACACCAACAAATCAGCAACGTGTAAATATTGCAGCAGGTGAATTAAATCATTGCGTGTGGGGATTTCATCTTTATCTATATAAAATTCGGCATGCGCCGCAGAAGCCAAAACCTGTCGCAACGAATTGCGACCATCCATAGCGCTAATCAAGCGCCAGGCTGAGGGCGTAAGGCGATGAAATCGACCATTGCTTTTATCTTGCAGGATGTACCAGCGCTCACCGCTGTAATCGCGCCGCTGGATATGGATATGACGGGGCAACGATGGCCGCAGTGATTCAAGCCGCTGCCATACAGGATTGCTATCAGAAACCGAAGATTCACTCATCAGCCGATTACCAGATCGTCAACCGCAGCCAATGCCACAGCTCGTGAAACCAGATCCAACCCAATGCGCGACGGCCAGCAATTAATTTGCCGGTACCCGTCATACCGGGTCGCAGTACACCCGATTCCTGAACCAACTCCGCATCAACGCGAAAATAATTGCGCCCTTCACGGACCTCGCTGATAGGTGTGACACTTTTAACCCGCACTACAAACATGTCATTCGGCAAACTGGAAAATTTTACCTGCCCTTGAAGGCCAGATTGCACCGCTGCAATATCGCGCTCGTCAACAAACAACTGCACCAAAAACCCTTGCGCTGCCGCAATTTCAAACAACACATCACCCTGCTTTACCGGAGCACCTTGAGTTTGCGAAATGTCGTCCGACACGATAATGCCATCCATCGGAGCGATTAATAACGTGCGCCCCAATTGTTGATCAATCAACTGCAGCTGGATGCTCGCCTGATCCATTTGCGCACTCGCAATCGCCGCCTCTACACGATTGGAATTCGCGAGCGCTGTATCGTATGCCTGACGATATTGCTGTACCTGACTCGCTAGCTTCTGGCGCTCCAGACGCAAATCCTCATCATTTAACTGGGCCAGCGCCGCGCCTTTTTTTACGCTGTCGCCAGGGCGCGCACTGATCTTCCCCAGGTAGCCATCTTGCGGCGACACTACTAGATATTTTTCGGTGGTTTGCAAGGTTGCATCGGCCGACACACGATAGTCGAGTGGTACAAACAGCGCGACGCCAAAGGCCAGCAACAAGACAAGGATAATTTTTCCACGCCAGGAGTTCTCGCCAAACCAGCGTTCCAACCGCTGCGCGGTGCGCTGCTTTAAACCCTGCCACACACTAGCCGCAGCTTGCTGACGCAACCCGAGAATCGCTCCGGCAAACAGTAATGCTTGCTGCACAAAACTGCGCTGGTCATCCGTCAGCGCTACTTGTTTATCCAACTCGATAGTGAGCACACCAATAATTGCATCGCCGTTACGCACCAACAAACTGTGTACAGCTTGCAAATGCTGTTGCTGTTGCAATTGTTGATGCGCTCGTTTGATCACCAAGGGGAAACTAGGCTCCACCTCCCCTCCAGATTCAGCGATCTGCGCGGGACAATAATCAATTGCTGCACCCTGCTCCATCGTTTCCGCCATGGCCTCACTAATCGCCTGGATGGACTGGGTGCGTTTATCAAAATTGGCAGAAAATGAGACCGCTTCCAGCTCAATCGTTTTTTCGCGGCGAAAGCCCAAACTTACACGTGTCGCCTGCAAAAAACCGGCGAGCAAATTCACTAAGCTGATTGCAGTCTCTTGCAGGGAATTTTCTTTCAATAAGCTGGCACTGAATTGCAGTAATGCGGGGTTTGCCGAGTTTTTATCGATAACAGGAACTACATTAGGTGTTGGAGCTTCATCAGGCTGCTGTACTAAAAAGTTCAGCCAGTATTGACCCAGTTTCAGATTCTTTAGTACGGCTGGTAAATCTTTTTTATCTTTTGACTGCAAGTGCAGTAGCAATACGCCCCAATTTTCTCCTTCAATTACCAGCGGCTGCGCAACAATAAAGCCTTCTGCATCGAGTTCCAAATGTAAGCGCTTTTTGTCCAACGCCTGCTTGAGCGCTTCGCGTAGAACAGCGTTATTTGCCGCCGCGTTCGGCCATTTGGCGACAATTTTAGGGGGTAACCCGAAAGTGGTTTGCACCAGCATGGCAGCGCTGACACTACCAAGCATTTGGCATTGCATGCTGAGCCAAGATTTGAGCGATGCTGTAAAAGACTGCATGGGCGATCTACTGCTGTGTGTGGTTCTATACTCGGAAGGTTGGCCGCCTGAATATCGAACGGTTTGTTATTGTTGCTTACCTTATAGTAAACGATAGGGATTATCATCAACCTAGGCGATTACTCATGCCAAGTCTAGTTCTAATAGCGCGGAGTTGTATAACAAAATTGCGGTTATTTTCTCAATCCAGAACAAAAAACAAACAAACCGTTCGACACCAAAGCCAATCCATTCACGAAACTCGCTTTACGAGACTTAAAAACGCTACCCGAAAACTAATTACCCAATAAACAATCACATAGCCAAACCCAATGCCGCGCATTGAGCCATACAATTTTGCACGGCTATTGTGATTCGCCTATCATGCCCCCACATTGGTCAGACCTCTTCGCAACACTTCTATTTATTGCATCAAGTTCAAGGATCTCTTATGAGTGACGTACAACACCATCGCCTGATTATCCTAGGCTCCGGCCCTGCCGGTTACACCGCTGCTATTTACGCTGCGCGCGCCAACCTCAAACCCGTCGTCATTACCGGTATGCAGCAAGGCGGTCAATTGACCACCACTACCGAAGTGGAAAACTGGCCTGGCGGCGTGCACGATTTGCAAGGCCCGGATTTAATGGTGCAAATGCAGGAGCACGCCGAGCGTTTTGATACCCAGATTATTTTTGACCATATTCATGAAACCGTACTGACCGAGCGCCCATTCAAATTGATTGGCTCCAACACCTATACCTGTGATGCATTGATTATCTCTACCGGTGCTTCAGCTCAGTATCTAGGCCTGCCGTCTGAAGAGGCGTATATGGGCAAAGGTGTGAGCGCTTGTGCAACCTGCGATGGATTCTTTTATCGCGATCAAAAAGTTGCGGTTGTCGGTGGTGGTAATACTGCTGTCGAAGAGGCACTTTACTTGTCCAATATCGCGAGTGAAGTTACCTTGATTCATCGTCGCGACAAGTTGAAATCGGAAAAGATTTTGCAAGATAAACTGATGGCAAAAGTAGCCAACGGCAATATCAAAGTGATTTGGAATCACCAGTTGGATGAAGTGCTGGGTAATGATTCCGGCGTGACCGGTTTGCGCTTGAAGAGCACGCAAGATGGTGCAGCACAAGAGATTGAGGTTGCCGGTGTTTTTATCGCAATTGGCCACAAACCCAATACCGATATTTTTGAAGGTCAGCTGACCATGAAGGATGGTTACATCAAAGTGAAAAGCGGCCTGGAAGGCAACGCCACCCAAACCAGCATTGAAGGTGTATTTGCGGCAGGCGATGTGGCCGACCACATTTATCGCCAAGCGATTACTTCATCCGGTTCAGGCTGTATGGCTGCTTTGGACGCGGAAAAATACCTCGACGATTTGAAATAATTTCCGGCTGTTTTCAGGCACAAAAAAAGAGGAAAGCCTTTGCGGGTTTTCCTCTTTTTATTTATCAAGCTGGACTTTAGAATCTCAGAACTAAATCTTTCAAAAATAGCTTGACAATAATGCGGCAAAAATTTTGCCGCGCCTTGACTACTGTGTTGAATTTAAGAAGTAGTCAAGGCGCGGCCTTC
>CAIOHY010000081.1 GCA_903858205.1 uncultured Cellvibrio sp. | reverse complement strand
TGCAATCTTTGTCATAGCGTTTCTTTTCCTTTTCACTTTGTTCGTTCCGTTGAGAACAAAAGTTAGATGCGGCGCCTGAAAGTCGAATTCTGTCAGACAAGATTTCAAAAAATAACAAAGCAGAGCGCCTGCAATGGATGAAACCCAAATCTCATTGGAGCCTGTCTTTAAATGAACTAAAGGGTTAACAATCAAAATGAGGCTGTAGTCAATCTGCTTTTGCGCCAGACAATTCGGCAGCTTCTTTCCACTTCACAAATTGTGTCTCCATGAATTGTTTGAATTCATTAACGGTCGATGAACGTGGCTCAACGTCTATACTGGCCATCAATTGACGTAATTGAGGATCGGCCATAATAGCAGTTACATCGGCATTAATTTTTGCAATGATATCCGCTGGTGTCCCAGCGGGTGCGTGCAGGCCGTGCCAACCCGACGCATCAAAATCCATTACACCCAATTCAGAAAAAGTGGGTATTTGAAGCAGTAAAGGTGAACGAGATTTTCCAGTGGTCACCAGGGGTCTGATGCGACTCGAATTTAAATGCGCACTCGCATCGCCCATTCCAGCCATCATGACTTTAACATGGCCCCCTAACAAGTCATTGATTGCAGGCGCTCCGCCTTTATAGGGTATGTGATTGAGTTGCAACTTGAATTGCGATCGCAATTTTTCCATTGCTAGATGCTGTGCTGAGCCACTTCCTGATGTTGCGTAGGAAATCGGATCCCTAGAATTTTTGGCCATTGTTATAAATTCCTCATAGTTTTTTGCAGGAAATGATTCATGAACTAACAAAACAGCTGCAAATGTTGATATTTGAGTAATCGGAATAAAATCTTTACGCGTATCAAATGTTAACGATTTAAATAAATTTGGATTAATTGCAAAAGTGCCCGCAGTTGATGCTATCAATGTATAACCATCGGCTGGTGCTTTGGCCACAAAAGCAGATGCAATATTTCCAGATGCGCCAACTCTATTTTCAATAACGATACCATTTTTCCATTTGTTTTGTAGAAAGCGCGCAACCAAACGAATGGTCTGATCGGTTGCACCCCCCGCCGGTACTGGCACGACAATGGTTACAGGCCTATTGGGATAATCCGATTGCCCATGCGCATGAGTCATTAACAGCAAAATCAATAACTATAGCAAATACTTCTTCATCTCTACCCCCCCCATTAAATTAAGTAACTAAATATGATTAAATACGATTTAACTGAGTTCAATACTTATCCAGCCACCGGCGTGAGTTTTTATCCTCTAGCAAAAACATGTGCCTAAGCCATTATGAATATTGCGTTCCAATTACATACAGCCATGAAACAACTTCGCCGCAGCGTTGGCGATGCGTTCTGCGTTCGGAATCAGGGCTGCCTGAAGGTGAGGGGCCGCCGGCATTCGGACATCAGGTGTCGTGACCCTCCTTAGCGCAAGCGGAGAATGACGCCCCCGCAACTCGGAGATTCGCATTGCGACCTCGGCGCCAAACCCGCC